>JBEHWP010001217.1:0-1504 GCA_040217665.1 Vulcanimicrobiota bacterium | reverse complement strand
AAGGCACATAGTTTACCTTTTTGAAATAGAACTGACACGTCGTTCGGATTGATCTGAAGCAAACAATCATACATGGAAAGGGCTGTTGTGAAATTTTCTCTGGCAATAAGTATTCTTATAAGATAACGATATATCTCAAGTTCTGAAGGATAGACAGACATAAGCTCCATAACAGTATCATATGCTTTTTGCAGTTCATTTGCAGACATGTAATAATCAGATTTCATAAAAGCAGCTCTTATAAATTCATCTTTCTTATCGGAAGGAATTTTATTTAACAGTTCAAAGGCTTCCTCTATTCTGCCTGCACCCATATAAGCTTCCGAAAGGGCAAGTATAATTGCAAGATCGTCTCTGTGTTCTGCTTTTACAAGATATTCTATGGCTTTTTGCGGTCTTTCTGTATCTATATAGATATAGGCCAGATTTATATAAGGATTTATATTATCAGGTTCAATATCTATTGATTTTATAAAATCTTCTTCTGCCATATGCCTGTTATCTGAATAGTAATAACATATGCCTCTGTTAAGATATATAAGGCCTTCGTAAGGTTTTGTCCGTTCATTCAGATTGTGAATTACCAGAGTATAAAGCCTGATGGCCTGTAAATATTCTCCTGTCCTTCTGAGGATTTCTGCTTTTCTGAGATTTATATGGTGATGATCGGGATATATGGTCAGATACTGATCCAGTAATTTTAAGGATTCTCCGATTCCCTGAATATGTTCTATAAAATCAGCCATATATTCTATAAAGAACGGATAGGCGCCACTTCCCATAGAGACTGATTCCTGATAATATTCCATAGCTTTATCCGGTATATTTAAATACTCGTAACATCTTGCTATATTTACTATTAAAGGTAATTCCCGTTTATTATATTCAAAGGTTTTTAAATAGAAATTCAGAGCATCTGTCCATTTTCCCATATTAAAATATATTTCACCCATCAGGTGATGGGTTTTCCATCCTGCTGTTCCGCTGTCTGTTACAAGTGACGTTGTTTTTCTGTCTTTATCCAGGGCTTTGTTGCAGAATTCAAGAGCAACTGTATAATTTTTTAATTTATAATTACAGAAGGCATTAATATAATTTACGTCAGGAAGGGCAGGAGCAATTTTTAAAACTTCCTGTGCCAGTTCGATAGCTTTATTGATATTCCCCCTGTGGAGCAGTGAACTTGCGGCTATTACATAGGCATTGGGAAGAAAAGGTTCTGTTTTTCTTGAATATTTCTTAACAGATTGAAAACAGCTCAGGCTTTTATCGTAGTTATTATCTATATAATGGAGAGTCTGAAGGTTGTAATAATGAAAAGGATTCCTTTTTTCCTTCTGAATCTGTTTCCTGAGCAGTTTTATATTCCTTTCTCTTTTACCTTTTTCTTTATATCTTGTTTTTGTATAGCCATAATGGTGGATAATGACATCAGTCAGCTTATATATATCCGGTTCTGTTCCGTCCTGATAGATAAGCTGTTCATGTATTACGCCTTTATAGA
>JBEHWP010001216.1:0-1504 GCA_040217665.1 Vulcanimicrobiota bacterium | reverse complement strand
TTCCCTGATTTTATCTTCTTCCAGCAAAAACTCACTGTAACTGAGTATGGCGCCAATAGGATTCCTCAAATCATGGGCAGCCATACCAAGGAGGCGATTTTTCTCTTCGTTTAAGTTCTGAAGTTCTTTATTTCTATCTTCCAGTTCACTCTTTGTCTTTATAAGTTCTCTGTTTGTCTCTTCCAGTTCCTGATTTTTGTTAATAGCATTTTCATAGGTAGAAAGGAGCAGATCTACTATCTGAAGCCTGTCTGAACTGATGACATATTGCCTGTCCATAAATGAAATTACAAGATCCCGTTCAGGTAATGTTTTTCTTAAATCCCTGTTAACCAGTATGTAATTGATACGGGAAAGAAGAAATTCTTCTCTGTAAGGTTTTGTAATAAAGGCATCTGCCCTGCATTCAAGTCCTTTTATAATATCCTTGGGATCTGAAAGGGTTGTAAGGAGTATAACAGGTGTATTTTTTAGAATTTCATCAAATTTTATATGCCTGCATAATTCATAACCGTCCATTTCAGGCATAACAATATCTGTAACAACTATATCAGGTTTTTCTTCTCTGACTTTTTCAAGTGCTTCTCTTCCGTTTCTGGCCAGAGAGACTTTATATCCGTTTTTTTGCAATATGAATTGAAGCTTTACTGCCTGTGTAAGACTGTCTTCTGCTATTAAAATTTTGACTTCCTTATTCATAAAATTCTCCTCTTTAATATTGTCGTGACGGGTGACGCGAGGATTATACCATCTGGCTTTCAACTTCAGCAATGGAAATGGTACCGGCCTCAATACCCGTTCAGTCTGAAAATAATTTATTCAGGGAATTTTTACTTTTATATATTATCGGCTATATAAAATTAAAAATTCACTGAATAATAAAAAAATCCTTTTCAGAGATTATATATAAAGGATTCCTTTTTTGCAGAGAATTTTAATTGGAGTGAAGAGGTTTTACTCGATAAAGAAAAAAAGATTGAAATTAAAAAGAAGTAATATACAGAGGCGGTTCGTGAAACCGCCTCTGTCCATTTCTTCTACCATTTACCTATTTCAAGAGCCAGTTTTGCCATTTCAACGGCATGATAGGAACTTTTTCCCGGCCCTCCTTTTGGATCTGTGAGAGCAGTACCGTCCTGTGCCACAGTCTGCCTGTCTCCCCCGACCTCTCTGTCCATAAAATACTTATCCCAGAATTGAAGGGTTTTATCGGTAGCCTCTTTATATTTCGGATCTCCGTCAATTTTAGACATGGCAAGAGTGGCAAGATAACCTTCTTCCTGCTGCCAGAACGCTTTATTTGTATGCCACATGTTCTTACCGGTTTCCCTGACGAATACATCAAACCATCCGCCATTCTGTTTATCATAGCCTTTTTCGAGAATAGAATCCAGAATATTTTTCGCACTATCTTTATAGGCTTTTGATTCTTCATCAGTCAGAAGTCCTTCTTTAGCGAGCAGTCTTTCCGCACGGAGCAGAAAAAGCGCTCCCTGTGTATTAT
>JBEHWP010001215.1:0-1504 GCA_040217665.1 Vulcanimicrobiota bacterium | reverse complement strand
AGCTTATAAATATTTATGAAAGTGAAATGAACAGGATTTCTTTTAATAAAGAAAAAAAAGATATTCTTATGGAGGGAGTAGATGAAACTCTTAAAGCAGGGAAGATGATAACAAAGTGGGTAAATAAATTGAAGAAAGATTTCCCTGAATATGATTTTTCTGTTTATCCTGATTTGTTGAATGTAGTAAGCAAAATGGAAAATATTAACACTTAAGAACAGTCAGGAAATAACTACATCATATTTACAGTTTATATGGTGATGCGTAATGCGTAATGCGTGACGCGAGTATGCAATCGTTTCACTACTCACTGGCAGGCATGACCGGAGCGGTCACAACGAAGAATGAGAATTTTTTCCTCCTGTCACGCTTTACGCGTTACGGGTCACGACTATAACCAGATGAATATAGAAAGATTCTGAAAATAACCGTTATGAGAATAATTGTATCTGTTTATAAAAAATTTCTTGAATTCTATGGTACTCAGGGCTGGTGGCCTTTATCTGGTCTTAAGGAATCTATTTCTGAAAAAGATAAGGACTGGCCGAATTATGAAAAATTTGCCGGTGAAAAAGCATGTATTGAAGATTTTAAAGAAAACTGGCCCCGCCATCTGGGGTTTTCTCCGAAAAATGACAGGGAAATATTTGAAATAATCACGGGAACCATACTCACTCAGAATACATCCTGGAATAATGTGGAAAGAGTTTTGTATAATTTAAATAAGCATAATCTGAACAGTTTAGATAAAATGAACATTATAGATACGGTAGAACTGGCACTTTTAATTAAGAGTGCAGGCTATCATAATCAGAAATCTGACAGACTGAAAGGACTTTCTCTTTATTTTTCTACGAAATATAAAAACCTTTCCGATTGTTTTAAACATCCTCTGAAAAATTTACGAAAAGAATTGCTTGCCCTTAAAGGTATAGGGCCGGAAACGGCAGATTCTATAATACTTTATGCAGGGGAACTGCCGATTTTTGTAATTGATGCCTATACAAAGAGAATTTTCTCAAGGATTCTCGGATACTATGAAAAACACGATTATGATTTCTGGCAGGATTTATTTATGAAACAATTGGACGGAGAAAAGAATAAAGTTGAAGTTTTCAAGGGATATCATGGACTTATTGTGAAACATGGCAAGGAATTTTGTAAAACTGTTCCCCTGTGTGAAGGTTGTTTTCTGAAAGTTTTATGCCATATATATTTACACAATGTGGACTGTAAAAAATATAATCTGTAATTTCTTCTTCTTTATATTATCTGCAAATCGAGAGCAGGTTTTTAGTGTAAAATGTAGAATTTAAAAAAATTGAAATTTTACAGTAAAAGGAGTCAATAAAAACTTGCTTAAAGATAAAAAACTGCTTCTCATAGACGGTCATGGCCTTTTATACAGAGCCTATTATGCACTTCAGAGAACTGCCATGACTACTTCTAAAGGTATAAAAACATGTGCTGTCATGGTGTTTATCAATATGTTAACCGGGGCCAT
>JBEHWP010001214.1:0-1510 GCA_040217665.1 Vulcanimicrobiota bacterium | reverse complement strand
TCTTTTATCGGGTTTGCACTATCTGTCTATGTCAGGAATTATTCATTTCTGATTACTTTACTCATACTATATGGTGCCGCAATTGGTTTCAGTATTCCGTCTAATACAAATGCAACAATGAAATTCGCTCAAGCAGGTCAGAAAGGCAGCCTCGCGAGTTTTATGACTACTGTCATAAGAGCCGGCTCAGCATTGGGGGTGTGCGTCTTCGCCGCCGTATATTCTTATTACATCCCTCAATCCCCTGCCCCCGTTGACTCAACAGGTTTTCTCTACGTATTCATTTTCGGAGCCCTCGTCTGCCTCACCGCCATCATAATCCTCTCCTTTACAAAATCTCACGCAAACCCTAAATCCCCTCAAACACCTCCCTCTAATACCTAAACTTATCTTTTATCCATAATTCATAACCCGGCATAACCGAAACCAATCTTATACATAACCGCCATCAAATAGTATAATTCATCCATTTGTAATAACACAAAGACCTCATCGTTTCTTTATCATTATATATTTCTTTTAAAATTGCACACAATTTTTCTTCAACATTATCAAGGGTTTTATATACTATATTGTTAAATCCTTTTGTTGTCCTAATATATTTCCATATATGTTCTACTGGATTTAATTCCGGAGAATATGCAGGCAGATACATTATTGCTATATTTTCATTCCCATTTAACATTTTGCATGTGTGCCATCCAGCTTTGTCCATTAACAATATTATACGGTATTTTTTATATTCTTCAGACAACATATTTAGATAAATGTTCATTGTATCTGTATCTGCCCTTGGGAATATCAAAGAGAAATTTTCACCGGTCTCCGGACATACAGAAGAAAATGCATATAGAAATTCCCTTACTATTTGTTTACCTACTACTGCTCTTTTTCCTGAAGGTACCCAGCATTTGCTTAAACTGTTAATTCTTCCAAATCTACCCTCATCTTGAAAAAATAATTTCAGCGGTCTTTTATCCGTCTTCTCAAATTTTATTGTGGCGGCTGCCAAATTTTCAGAGAGTTTTTTTTAAATTCTTTTGCTTCTTTCTCTTTTTTAAGTGGGTGCACCGGCCGTGGTATCTTTTTCTTCCATCCATGACGTTTAAATAAATCCCATATATAATCATCCGACACTGTCCTTTTCAATTTCTCTTCTACTTCTGCTTTTATGTCATGGTATGTTAAAATCAAACCGGAGGATGCTTTCTTGCTTAATTTTTCCATCATCTCTGCTTCTTCTTCTAATGATAAAAATGATGTTGCTTTTCGCCTACCTCCACGTTTCTTTCCTGCTTCCCATAACTTACCTTCGTTGTTGTATGTCTCTACTGTTCTAAATATCTTCCATTCTGGGACCATCAAAATTTTAGAAAGCTCTTTACATTCTTTTTCGGAATTTTTAAAAACAGAGTATATTATATGCCATTTTTCATATTTTTGAATTTCCTTTTGAGATTTCCATTTAGCATATATCTCTTTTTCAGTTAGATGATTTTTTAATTTCATA
>JBEHWP010001213.1:0-1511 GCA_040217665.1 Vulcanimicrobiota bacterium | reverse complement strand
GACTTCTCCAGAGAAAGAATGCCGGAGACATAATAAAAAAACAGATCGTTGAACTTGAAACAAAAAATGCAGAACTTGAAAGATTTACCTATACTGTTTCTCATGATTTAAAAAGTCCTCTTATTACAATCAAAGGTTTCCTGGGCCACATTATTTCCGATGTACGAAAAGGTAATTTTGACAGAATGGAGAGCGATATAAAAAGGATTTCAAATGCAGTAGACAAAATGGAATATTTATTGAAAGATTTACTTGAGCTTTCACGCATCGGCAGAATTATAAATCCTTCATCAAAATTTTCAATGTCTTCCTCTGTAAAAGAAGTTGCCGAGCTTGTAAATGGTTTTCTCGAAGAAAAGCATGTAAAATTTTCCTATGATGAAAACATGCCCTTTGTTTATGCCGACAGAATAAGGATCAGAGAGGTATGGCAGAACCTGATAGAAAATGCTGTAAAATATACCGGAAACCAGGATAAACCGGAGATAAACATTGGTTATAAAAACACTGACAGAGGAGATGTATTTTATATAAAGGATAACGGAACAGGTATAGAAGAGAAATATTACAAAAAAATATTCGGCCTCTTCGAAAAACTTGAACAGAAAAGTGAAGGTACAGGTATAGGCCTTGCTATTGTAAAAAGAATTATAGAACTTCATGGCGGACATATATGGGTAGAATCGGAAGGTAAAGATAAAGGTTCTACATTTTATTTTAATATACCACTGAAAGAAGGGAAAAAATGACAGGAGACATTTTGACAATACTTCTGGTAGAAGATAACGATGACCATGCAGAACTCGTTATGAGAAGCTTTGAGGAGCACAGGGTAGCCAATAGAATTATAAGGGTGTCTGACGGAGAAGCAGCAATCAATTTCCTTTTCAGGAAGGGAGATTTTTCAGACAGAGAGAAAAATCCGCTTCCAAACCTGATATTACTTGATTTAAGGCTGCCGAAAATAGACGGACTTGAAGTACTGGCAGAAATAAAAACATCGGAAGAACTCAGAAAAATCCCTGTTGTAGTATTAACTTCTTCAGAAGCGGAAAAAGACATTACAAAATCATACAGTAATTATGTAAACAGTTATCTCGTAAAACCTCTGGATTTCGATAAGTTTACCACAATGATGAATGAGCTGGGATTTTACTGGCTCGGATGGAATAAAAAGCCCTTTTAACAGAAATATATAGAGGTAATTTATGAAAGAAGACATGCTTAATATACTTATAGTTGAAGATGATGAAGCTCACGGTGAACTGATCAGCAGAGCCCTTATGGATAAAGATGATAATGTTATTGCAAAAATTGTCCCTACAATAAAACAGGCAAAGTCTGAAATAAATAATTTCAAACCTCATGTATTGATTACTGACTGGAGACTTCCTGACGGAGAAGGGATTGAGATACTCAAGGTTTCGGGGAAGATGGATTTCCCGGTAATAATCATGACAAGTTATGGCAATGAAATTCTTGCTGTAGAAGCAATGAAAGCAGGAGCTATT
>JBEHWP010001212.1:0-1511 GCA_040217665.1 Vulcanimicrobiota bacterium | reverse complement strand
AGATGGTGCAGCTGAGAAGTCGGCACCATCCCATATAGTACCGCTGCCTTCATTCCATATAGAACCGTTACCATCGTCAACATAGCTGCTTCCTCCGGATGTCCTGCCTACTTCTTTAAGAGCATCTCCCCATTTTGTATCCTGAGCAAAAGCCATATCACCGTATTTGTAGCCGGGACCATTTCCTGCAGTAGTAGGAGCATATATGGTCAGACCTTCGGAACCGGGATATCTCGGACTGTGTTCATTTAAAATTATAGCTTCTTTAAAAGCTTTCTGAACGTTTGCTGCAGCTTCTTTAACTGCGGGATCGGTTACTGCTTTACTTACATTTCCGGCAAGACTGTAGAGGTCTTTGAGATCTTTGTAAGGATTGTATCCTCCGCCGTATTTGTCACCCTGTTTGAAAGCTGTTTTGATAGCAGATTTTTCACCGGATGCAATAATGGTCTGTGCAAATGCATCTACCGATTTTGCAAGAGCATCCATCTTTGTTAAATCAGTTGCCGAGAAGGTAGGAATATCTCTCTGATGTGCTTCGTTCTGTTTCACAACTACTTTAGCAAATTCTTCAGGAGATACTGTTATTCTCTGGCCTAAAGCTTCCTGAAGTTGCTGTATGGCACCTGCCATTGACATAGCTGCTGCTTCTTTACCTTTGCCTAACATTTCGTTGTAAATCCATCCGGGACCGCCTTCAGTTTCTTCTGAGGCAAGTAATATTTTGGCATCATTTCTAAATTCGTATGCAGGTTCTGTTTCTGCCATAAGACATGCGTCAAAACCTATAATATCTAATTTTTTACCTGTAATTTTTTCTGCATCTGAAAATGCTTTATGGAGGTTTGGTATGGACATAAATCCCCCATCTGTATCATCAGACATTGCTCCTGTTAAACCACCGCCATGGTCGTTCAGTATGAGAGCTACATGTTCAGCAGGAAACTTCTTCATTGTATCTACAATAAACTTTGTGAGCACTGCAGGATCTGACATATCTACATGATTGCCATGTTCTGCTATAACAGGAGATTTAACATAATCCGGCGTCATATCTTTTGTTACATAAAAGGTTTTTGCTCCTGTCCATTTACCCTGAAGTTGACTTCCACTTGGGCCTACATCCATCATGGCAACAATATGAGTATTTGCATCTGAACCGATTTTTTCCTGATTATCAATATTTCTCTCCTGGAATGCTTTTAAATTGCAATCTCCTGCAATAAAATTCATGAAGAGCCATTTTTTCTGTACTCCTTCATCTACTTTCCCTGAACCGAGTTGAACCATGTCACCGGGTGTTTCCTCTGCTTCTTTTTTCGGTTTTGCTGCTGCACCTGCTGTTAACTGTGGAGTGAAACCTATTCTGTTAATGTCCATTAATAATACCTCCTAAATTTTTTTTTATTATATAATTTAAATTTCTTTATTTTTCTTTCTTTACTAAAAATATTATATTTTCTTTCAGATAAAATTACAATATAATTTAAAAATAATATGTTACAGAATTG
>JBEHWP010001211.1:0-1514 GCA_040217665.1 Vulcanimicrobiota bacterium | reverse complement strand
TGTTTAATTTATATGGTTCTCACCCTTGTAAGTATATTTCTTTTCTGGAAGTTACCGGCAGGTTTCCCTTTGCTGGACACTCTTATGTTATTACTTACAGGTTTTTTTATTTACGGCCCCCAGTTCCTTGTTGCCGTAATGACTGCCGATATAGCTACTAAAAGAGCGTCTGCAACAGCTATAGGGCTTACAGGATTTTTCGGATATATGAGTGGTATAGTATCAGGGTGGGGTCTTGGATGGGTTGTAGATCATTACGGATGGGACGGCGGTTTTTTTCTCCTTCTTCTCTGTTCTGTAATTGCTACTTTACTCTTTGCATTTACCTGTAATGTAAAGGGAGAAGATTGAGGAGTATCTTTCCTGTGAATAAATAATAAGTCACGCGTTACGCATCACGCATTACGCATTACGACTAAAAGGATGGTTAATAATGAACAAAAAAATTATATTACTCATCGAGGATAATCCTGATGACGAACTTCTTACCATGAGGGCTCTGAGGAAGAACAATGTAATGAATGATATTGTCATATGCCGCAATGGTGTAGAAGCAATAGATTATCTGTTCGGTAAAAATGGCAATGAAGGCGAACTTCCACAGTTAATATTACTTGATTTAAAATTGCCCAAAATTGACGGACTCGAAGTGCTCAGAAAAATAAGATCTGCTGAAAGAACCAGATTTTTGCCTGTTGTAGTTCTAACATCATCGAAAGAAGAAAGAGACATTGTAGAAAGTTATAAACTGGGAGCAAACAGTTATATTCAAAAACCTGTTGATTTTTCACAGTTTATAGAAGCTGTAAAACAGCTGCAGCTTTACTGGCTTGTAATGAATGTGTCTCCTGCTAACCTGAAATAAATAGAATTAAAGGGAGGATGTTTAATGTCTTTAAGTATTGATGTTCTTCTTATTGAAGATTCGGAAGATGATGCCCTGTTACTTATCAGAGAATTAAAGAGAGACGGTTTGAAAACTTCTTATAAAAGAGTTGATAACAGAGAAGAATTATGTAAAGCACTGGAACAGGAGAAATGGGATATTGTTATTTCCGATTATTCTATGCCTCAATTCAACGGTCTCATGGCTCTGGAGATTTTAAAAGAAAAAGCTATAGATATTCCATTTATTATTGTATCAGGTGCCATAGGTGAAGATATTGCAGTGGAAGTTATGAAGGCAGGAGCCCATGATTATATCCTGAAAAATAACCTGAAAAGACTGGTTCCTGCTATTGAAAGGGAATTAAGGGAAGCAAAAATAAGAATTGAGAGAAAAAAAGCAGATGAGGAACTCAGAGAAATTCAAAGAAAACTTCTTACTCTTATGAGCAATCTCCCCGGCATGGCCTACAGATGTAAATATGACAGTAAGTGGACAATGGAATTTGTAAGTGAAGGATGTTTTCATTTAACAGGTTATGACCTTCATTATTTAATTGATAATGAAAAATTATCTTATAATGATATTATTCATTATGATGATAGGGACATGGTATCGTATCAGGTCC
>JBEHWP010001210.1:0-1516 GCA_040217665.1 Vulcanimicrobiota bacterium | reverse complement strand
GGAAATATGGTAAAGAAAAGTCTGTCTATGAGGACACATATTTGTCCTTTTTGTAATCTTGTAATTCCAAGAGACTATAATTCAGCTATATATATAAAGGACTCGGGCCTGGAGTCCTTGAGCATGGAAGCTCTAGAAGCCCCCGCCATAGTCCATTAGGACTTGGCGGTGGGAGCGGTCACAACTGAGCTCACAGAGCCTCCACTCTGAATTTTAATACCATTATTCAAATTCAAGCTATAATCTGATTTTGCAGTATTTTCATAATGAATACCGGTTTCAAAACCACTTGAAACTTCATAGTTTTCTCCGTTGAAATCATCTTCTCTTTTACTTTTCAGCTCACCCTTATTCTGAAATGATAAATTCAGATCAATATTTAAACCTCCTCATCTTAAATAAAAAACCATTACTGTTTCAAAACCGAGTTCAATTCTGTCTCCATCTTTTAACATTAAAGGTTCTGTAATATTAAGCCCATTTAATAGAGTTATATTGCTCTCTTTTTGATTTATTATGTAATATCTGCCATTCTGTTTTACTATACTGGCATGGTTGCGTGATATACTTTTATCCTTTTTTGAAAGTTCTATATCAGTAATAAAATCAGAATTTTTACTTTTTCTCCCTATGACATTTACATTTTTAACAAGTGAAAAAGTTTTTCCCTTATCCATACCTTCTATAACTTTAATTACAGGATAAATTTCCCTGTAATCTTTAGAATTTTTACATGAATATTTATTTCCAGTCCTACGGCAATAATCTTCAGATTTTATCAATGATACAGTGCCGGAAGGGCATATTTCTTCTTCTCTATTCAGTCTGTTACGTTTGCCTCCGAAAAATTCAATCTTCTTTTCAGCAGGGCCAGTAAAATTATTACAGACAGATTTTAATTCTCCAGGAATTTTACAGACTATTATTCTTACAGTACCTGCAAGGATAATATCCCCTCTTTCTAACATAGTAAATTCCCATGAAGAAACCTCTCTTTCATTTACGAAGGTCGGAGTGATTGCATCTGCAGTATGGATTATTCCATATCTTTTTTCTCTCTTCATCCATTTAAGGGTGGCCTGTTCCCCTGATATGGACGAAGAATTCAGTAAAATCCAGCCTTTTCTATCTGTACCTGTATATTTTCCTATAGATATTAAAGGCCTGTCTAAAATAAATTTTCTGCCATTCTCAGAGCCTGATATAATTTTTAACATATAACCTGTATCTATAAATATTTCTTCTTCAGAAGAAAAATCTATTACCTGAGGCAGAATATAAGTGGTATATTCAGTCTTTTCTTCTCTTTCAGAAGTTTCTTTCTGAAATACTTTTTCTGTTGCTCTTGAAAAATTTCTTTCATAATCCATAATTATTACAATCAGGCAGTGCCTGAAAAGCTTAAAAAATCACCTCCAGAGAAAAAAGTTCTTCTATAAATATAAGAGTCAAAACATTGCAGTTTTCCGAAAAAATTTTCATTTATTTTTTATATTTCTAAAAAAAAATTACCAGG
>JBEHWP010001209.1:0-1518 GCA_040217665.1 Vulcanimicrobiota bacterium | reverse complement strand
TGAATTTGCCTGATGTCTTCTTCATCCAGAGCTTTTTGATATGATTCAACTATTTTTTTATCTTTCTCCAGATCTCTAATTGCCTTTTTAAAAGTCTTATCATTTTCAGAAGACATAATTGCTCCTGCCGTAAGGCCCAGTATCAGGCTTGCCAGGAGATAAAAATTGAGCTATTAGTTTTGACTAAAAACTAATAACTATTTTATCAAAACAGGTAATATGACAATGTCAGGTTAAGAAAGACCTGACTGTAATAATTTTAACATTGATTTTTTTGCTCTGAAGATGTAGTTCTTTACCTGAGTCAGGTTTGTATTCATGATAGAAGCGATATCTTTATAATCAAGTTCTTCTATATAACGAAGCGTAATAGCGGTTTTAAAAGGTTCTTCAAGAGAATTTACCATAGATTGTACTAAAACTTTATCTTCCACATCTGTTTTCCAGTCGTCTGACAGATCTATTTCATCGGTTTTAATTTTTACTTTATATTTTTTTGCCTCATAAGTAAAAGCTACATTCGATGCAATCTTGAATAGCCAGGAAGAAAAAGATATACCATCGATAAAACTGTAGGAATCAAGATATAACCATACTTTCAGAAAGGTTTCCTGCAGGAGTTCCATAGTCACATCATAATTGCCGGTCATATTATATAAATGTTTCAGCAAAGGTTTTTTGTAATAATCCATCATCTCTTCAAAGGCATGTTTATCTCCTTCTTCCAGGATTTTACGAATAACACTTCTGTCATCCATATTCGAGTATGTAGAATCTTTATCTGTTTCATCCGTGGATATATCTTCTGTTTCATATCTTCCTCCCACGTGTTTTGCCAGGAATTTTTCTATAACAGCATAAAACCTGATAATATTTTTTTTCCTGATTATATTATGTCCTTCATCATGGAAAACTACATGCTCTACATCAATACCTTTACTCTTTAAGGTACTTACAATTTTATATGATTCAGATGATGCAGTTTTATAATTTTTCAGTCCGTAAGCCATCAAGAGAGGTATCTTTATATTATCCAGATTATAAAAAGGGGAACGGGCCATTAAGAGGTCTCTGTCCGTATCGGGGTCTCCTATCTGTTTAAGCAATTGCTTTCTGATAGAGTTTCTGAATTGCGGTATTTCCTGAAGTATTGTTAATAGATCACCTGAACCTCCTACTGATACGGCACAGCAGAAAAGATCAGGTGTAAAGGTTGCTCCTGCCAGAGCAGCAAATCCTCCATAACCATGGCCGTATATGGCAATCCTGTCTGGATCTGCAATACCTTTTTCTATGACCCATCTGACTCCGTCTTCAAGGTCATTCTGCATTTTCCCTCCCCACTCTTTATTTCCTCCGTTCAGAAAATCCTTACCATATCCGGTTGACCCCCGGTAATTAATCTGAAGACACACATAACCTCTATTTGCAATCCACTGGACAGCAGGATTATATCCCCATTTATCACGCTTCCAAGGCCCTCCATGGACAAAGAGCACCAGCGGGAGATTTTCTCTT
>JBEHWP010001208.1:0-1520 GCA_040217665.1 Vulcanimicrobiota bacterium | reverse complement strand
TTCATTCTTGCAAGGGGCGAGCCAAGTTCATGAGATATGTCTGATAGGAGTTCTTTTTTTGTTTCTATCATAGCTGTAAATTCTCGTGCCATGTGGTTGAAAGCATTGTCGAGTCTTGCAATTTCATCTCCATTCTGTTTTTTGTTATTTATTTCAAAAACACTGAAATCTCCCTGAGAGAATTTTATTGCCTTTTCTGTTATTCTTTCAAGTGGTCTTGTTATATTCATTGCCAGAGGATATATTAAGAGAGAAAGTAAGATACATAAAGAAATAAGCCACAGGAAGAAATGATACCTCCTGTCATCATCTCCTTCTGCCGAAATAGATATATAATGGCCGGCAGGTCTCTTAACGGTAGTAAGAAAAAAAATTCCCTTCTTTTTTCTGGATATTTCCCTGTAAAGACCACGTTTTTCTACTTTTTTCATCATTTCTTCTGTCAGATGTTCTGTTTTATCAGATGAACTTATCATTACCTTACCATGAGGATCATAAATTGTTATTTCTGACTTTGTCTCCTGTGCCATATGATTGACAGCTTTCTTTAAATCTTTTTCAAACAGAGCATCTGCCACTATGGATGTAAAAAGAAACATCCTTTTTTCAAACAGATTTTTATGAGGTTTTTCTACGGAAAAGAAAAATATAACAGGAGTTATTACGAGTATAATGAGTAATACAGCCAGAAAATAAAAGTAGAGTTTTATATATAAACGTGAGATTTTCATAACATATTCTCCTTCTAAATCGTAACGAGTCACGGGTGGTTCGTGATGCGTATTTTACCGGTACCGGGCGAACACGGCTCGCCCCTACTACTCATTTTTTACTCTTCACTATTCTCCACTGTAAAGATAACCTATACCCCAGATAGTTTTTATAATCTCAGGATTTTTCGGATCTTTTTCAAGTTTCTGTCTTAAGTGACTTATATGTACATCTATAGAACGATCAAAAGCCATAAAATCTTTGCCTCTTGCAAGATCCATTATTCTGTCTCTTGATAGAACAATACCTTTATTTTGAACCAGAATAGTGAGTATATCAAATTCGGCGCCTGTTAATTCTACAGGTTTTCCGTTGAATATAGCTTCTCTTTTATTTATGTCCAGTTCTATTAAATCACCTGGAATTTCTGCCTCTGTATTAACTTTTTTCTGCCTTCTTGTCACTGCCTTTATTCTTGCCAGTAGTTCTCTGGGGCTGAAAGGTTTTACCATATAATCGTCTGCTCCCACTTCAAGTCCTACTATCCTGTCTGCTTCGTCACCTCTTGCAGTCAGCATAATAACTGGAAGGTAACTATGAGATTTCATTATTTCCTTTAAAGTCTCAATACCGTCAAGGCCCGGCATCATAACATCCAGAACTGCAATGTCGAATTTTTCTTTTTTAATCATTTCAAGACCTTTAATACCTGAAGTTGCTTTGTAAACTTCCAGGTCACTCGTTGAAAGATATTCATCCAGAAGGTTTAAAAGCTTTTCATCATCATCTATGAGAATAATTTTCATTCT
>JBEHWP010001207.1:0-1521 GCA_040217665.1 Vulcanimicrobiota bacterium | reverse complement strand
TTAATACCGTTTTTCATTCTTCACAGGTTATAGTACCGTCTACAATTTCCGAAAAAACCCTTGTTATAAGCCTTGCAAGGGTGACATAATTGTCCGCTTCTTTATTTAAATTGAGTTGATTGCATCTTTTTCTGACAATATTAACTGCTATAAAAGATGTAGGCACTTTTTTCATTATACTGTCGAGTGAAGGATCAACTATTGAGCCTTTATATTTTGTTTTATAAATTTCCTGTCCGCTGTTCATTTCTAATAACATTTATCATACCTCCAGATTTTATCTGATATTTCTATGTCTTAAAGAATATTCCTGCCTGATAATATATAATAGAGTAATTTTTTATCTGTATGCATTCCACTGGCCTTTTGCTCCTACCTCGGAGCCCCATTCACCTGTCATAGATCTGCCGTCATCTGCTATTATAAAATAACCTGTTCCCCCTTCTTTATCCACTACTTCATACCATTCACAATCAAGACGTTTACCGTTTAATGTCCCTTTTATTACTCCTTTGCCTTTCCCGTAAGTTCCTTCTACTTTATCTCCATTCTGAATAAAATTAATCTCTCCTATAGAAGATTGCCATTTACCTGATATATCAATATTTTCATCATCATCCTGTTCGTTGTTATCATCACTGCTTTTTTTCAGCTTCCAGTGACCTTTTTTACCGCTAACGGAAGACCATTCTCCATCCAGTGTATTTTCATCTGAAGATATGTTAAAATAACCTTTACCATTTTCTCCGTCTCTGTTCCACCAGCTGTAATTTATTTTATTACCTTTAATTTCTCCCTGAATAGAACCTTTCTGGTATGTACCTGTTACATAGGTGCCGTCATGTTTTAAATTTAATATGCTGCCGTCTTCTGCTTTCCATATGCCGTTCAGGTCTCCTGAAAAATTATTTTCCTCTGCCGGTAATGGTTGTTCATACGTATTATTTGCAGTATCAGGATTATATGGTTTACCTTCCACTTCTGCAATATATTTATTTGCTTCTTCTATTCTGCTTTCCGTATCAGGATGGCTTGCCAGAAATTCCGGTGTATAACTGGAATTATTTTCTTCATATACTCTGAGATCCTGGAAAAATTTTACGAGAGCTCTTGGATTATAGCCGTTTTTATAAGCAAGTCTGATACCTGATTGATCTGCTTCCAGTTCCTGATCTCTGCTGTATTTAAGGAATATAAGATTTGACGCCATCTGCGCTATTTGGGAAGCAGTACCGTTATCACCTAACAGTACGTTCAGTATAACACCGAGGCCAAGACTCCACTCCAGCTGACTCATGCCATGTCTTTCATTTATATGACCCAGTTCATGACCAAGAATAACAGCAAGGTAATCTTCATTGTTTTTTACAAAATCTCTCATTATACCTTTTGTAACATAGACAAATCCCCCCGGTATGGCAAAAGCATTTGGCTCCTCCATATTCAGTACCTTGAACCTGTAGGTAATACCTTCTCTTGCTTCTGTGGGTGCGAGTTTTTTACCTACTTTTTCAACCCATG
>JBEHWP010001206.1:0-1523 GCA_040217665.1 Vulcanimicrobiota bacterium | reverse complement strand
TGTCATTATCTATTAACGACCTGCAGCCAGCTGAATTCTGGAGGCATTTTCAAAAAATTACATCTATTCCCAGATGTTCCGGTAATGAAGGTGCTATAAGAGATTATATTATTTCCATAGCAAAAGAACACGGATTTTCCTATAAAGTTGATGGTAAAGGAAATCTTGTAGTATCGAAAAACGGAACGGCAGGCTATGAAAATGGATCTGTTGTAATTCTTCAGGGCCACCTTGATATGGTCTGTGAAAAAAATAAAGGAATAGAACATGATTTTACTAAAGATCCTATAAAACTTAAGATTGACGGAGATTACCTCAAAGCACAGGATACAAGCATGGGAGCAGATAACGGTGTGGGAGTAGCCACATCTCTTGCTGTTATGGTAAGTAAAGGTCTGCCTCATCCTCCGCTGGAATTCCTTTTTACAGTAGAAGAAGAAGTTGGACTTAATGGCGCAAAGTTTCTTACATCAGATTTCCTTAAGGGAAGAATTATGCTGAATCTTGATTCTGAACAGGAAGGAGATTTTTTCGTCGGATGTGCCGGCGGCCTTGATGGAGAGATAAGGATACATATTGACAGGGAAGAGGTACCTTTTGGTATGGTACCGTTCCTGGTAAAAGCTTCAGGTATGAAGGGCGGACATTCCGGGCTTGAAATTGATAAAGGCCATGCCAATGCCATAAAGGTTCTGAATCGTTTTCTCTGGAATATTATGAAAGATATTGATATAAAAATAGAGAATTTCTCAGGTGGAAGTAAGAGAAATGCCATCGCCAGAGAAGCAGAAGCTCTTCTGTGGATTCCTGAAGATAAAGTAACGTTACTTGAAGAAAAAACAGGCCACTGGGAAAAGGTATTCAGAAAAGAATTCGGTAAAACAGAACCGGATCTGGTTATTAATATGTCCTGTCACTCTGAAGATGTTACAAAAAAAGTTTTTACCGGTAAATCTGCCATGACTGTGACGAATGTTTTATATGCTATGCCCCATGGCGTGGTTGCTATGAGCCGTGATATACCGGAACTTGTAGAAACTTCAACAAACCTGGCTATCATAAAAACAGAAGCAGATGAAATGATTTTAACGTTAAATCATAGAAGTTCTTCCGGTACGGCTATTCTGGAAGTGGCAGAAGCTATAGAAGCACTGGCAAATCTTGCCGGTGTTAAATACGTAAGAGGGCCGGGGTATCCGGGATGGCAACCAGATCTGGATTCTAAAATATTAAATATATCCCGTGAAACCTATAAAAAACTCTTCAATAAAGAGGCTAATATAAAAGCCATACATGCAGGACTTGAATGCGGTATTATAGGGGAGAAGTTCCCCGGTATGGATATGATTTCCTTTGGCCCTACCATGCACGGTGTTCATTCACCTGATGAAAAACTCTTTATACCCAGTATAGAACCTTTCTGGAAGTTTGTTGCAGAGTTACTTAAAAATGTAAAATAGTGAGTGGTGAGTGGTGAGTGGTGAGTGGTGACCTGGTTTTATACTCACTACTCACTGCTTATA
>JBEHWP010001205.1:0-1525 GCA_040217665.1 Vulcanimicrobiota bacterium | reverse complement strand
TGTAACGGAGATTTATTTTCCAGTATTAAAGAAGTACTGGTGTGATAATAAACCTGTTTTTGAAAATCCTCGTGTAACGCGTTACGCGTTACGCGTTACGAATAAAAATCTTTAATTTTGGCGATAGTTTTTCTTATTTGGAAGGATTTCTATTTGACTGTAAAGAAGTATTTATATGAACATGATGAAGTCTTATGCTTCATTGTTTGTTAATGTTCATATCTGGTTATGACCGCTCTGGTCATGGTTGTTAGTTGAATTTATTTGTATTTTTTATACATACTGTTATAATTTTATTTATTTTAAATATAACCTGGAAGGTCTTTGTGAAGGTTGCTATAAATTAATTAGATAGGGGAGTAAAGATGAGCGAACTAGAAAATGACCTGTCTGAAAAGAGGCCTGTTAAGAAGAAGATAATCAGGAAGAAAATTATAAAAAGAAAACCGGGTGAAGTGATAGGTTCTCAGGATACGGAAACAAGGGACGATACTTCAGATATACAGAAGGTTGAAGGAACTCCTGTAAGAAGAATTATAAAGAGGAAAGGTGTCGTTCGAAAGCATGCCAGAGAAAGTGTTGAAGAGGTTCTGGGTAAGAAGATTGTACCGACTTCGAAAGAACAGGAAAAAATAGTAGAATATAAGGCTGCTCCTGCAGAAGAAGACATTGGTTCCGATGATATGAAAGCGGAAGGAGCAGATGAGGGAGATAGTTCCAGAGTAATAAGGCGCAGGGTTGTAAAGAAGAAGCCTGCAATAAAAAGGGTTATTAAAAAGAAGGCTGTTACCAGAAGACTGGCCCGTGAGACTATTGAACAGGTTCTGGGAAAAAAGCTTGAAGGTGAAGAGAAAAAGGAAGAAGAAAAAACAGCCAGAGAATCTACTCCGGAACCGGTGATTTCTGCACTTCCTAAAAGGAAAGCTGTGGTTACTAAAAAGGTTTCTGACGAGGAGCAAAAAGAGAGAGAAATACAGAAACCTGTTGCTCCGGCAGTGATTATTCCTCCTGACTGGAAAGAAAAGAAGATTGCATCTTATAAAAAGAAACCTGAAACTTCGCCTATATTTTCTCCTTTGCCTAAAGATACGAAATTAAATGAACGATATAAGATAATGGAATTGATACATTCCGACTGTTATGGTTGTGTTTACAGGGTAACAGATTTAAAGGAAAAAAATAAGGATCTTGCTTCCAGGGCAATCAAGGAAATACAGTATTCTATTTCTGATTGTAATAATGTGAGTGGTCTTCAGGAAGCTATGAATATGCTTAAAAGAATTGCCTCTTTCCTTCAGGATATGAGTCATCCTTTTTTAACAAAAATCTATGATTACTTTTTTGATATAGATGAAAAAAAGGGTGCAAGATTTTTTGTTGTTATGGAACTTGTAGAAGGAAAACCACTGGAAGAAATTTTATTAGAATATAAAAAAGAAGGAAAATCGCTGAGTGCAAAACATATATTTAAAACTATATCGAATATATGTGATGCCATGTATTATTCCCATAATAAAAAGCCTTT
>JBEHWP010001204.1:0-1526 GCA_040217665.1 Vulcanimicrobiota bacterium | reverse complement strand
AGCATTTTTATATAGATAAGATAAAATAGTATCATTAACATTATATTGGTGAACTCTATTTTGAATATTAAATTGTTCGAATAATTTAATTTCTTCTGAAGTAAATTTTCCACCGCCTGCACAGACAATATTTAATTTCTTATCGTTTTTTAATAATATAATTATCGCTTCTATCAAGGTATTAAAATTTTTATAACCACTCCTATTTCCGACAAAAAGTATATACTTATCTGGCAGTGTAATATATTCAGATATATTTATTGCTTTTGTTTTTAACGAATTACCAAGATAAATAACTTTTATTTTATTTTTATCAATTCCATATAAGTCTATAATATCTTTTTTAGTATTTTCAGAAATAGCTATAATTTGTTCAGCTTTTTGAGCTAATATCTTTTTTGACTCTATCCATCTATTAAATAAAAATTTATGATATAATAAAGTGCCATTATACGACATATATCGCTTTATATAATTTAACCAAATATTTTACTAATTAATAATTTAACAGCTTCTACTTCAATTAAATTTATATCCAAACTAGAGCCTTTTCTATATTTTGCAATTACTCTGTATTCCTGCCCGGCATTTAATTCTTCTGTAATTTCAGGTGGATATATTGTATATACCTTATTAGATATACCTTCTGGATAAGGACTAAATCTGCTGTAATGATTACCATTTGAAATACACACTGTTAGAGTATTAACAGTTGCTGCTATATGAATAGCACTGGTTTCATTTGAAATAAGAAGTTCTGAACCTTCAATTAATTCAAACAATTCACATAAACTGACATTACCCGTCATATCAGTCATCGAATCATGGGACATATACATTTTAATTTCGCGAGCTATATCAGTATCGGTATTACTCCCTGCTATAAAAATGTGAAGGCCATATGCATTATATAAATATTCTCCTATTGCCGCAAATTTTTTTGTTGACCATTTTCTTTTTTTACTACCTGCTCCGGGGAATAAAACAGCATATGGCTTTGTAAGTTCAAGTTTATTAAAATTATACTTGTTAACATAAGGTTTTTTTATATCTAATTTTGTGTTCAATAGTTTCTCAAAAATTAACTTATTTATATCAAATTCAAATAAATTATTATTTTTAATATCTATAATTTTAGTATAATAAAAATCTGACATTTTTTTTTGCCATATACTTATATTACAGAAATCACCATTAACCCCTATTTTCTCGTTCCCTTTGCAACATTTAATAATACTATCACCCACATAAAAGTCTCGTGAAAAATTAGGCTGAATAGCTATATCAGAATCTATCTTATTAATCTGACAAATTAATTTTAATCTATAAAATATATTTTTTCTAAATTTTAATGTATCTACCCATATAAAATTATCAATATACTCTTTATCAAGATTTTCCGCAAGATTCTTCCATATAATATTTCCACATAAAACAATTTTAAAATCTTTGTATTTTTCACTTTTATAAATATATTCAATAAAATTTCTGAATAAAATATAATCTCCTATAGCATCTGTTTTTAC
>JBEHWP010001203.1:0-1529 GCA_040217665.1 Vulcanimicrobiota bacterium | reverse complement strand
TTAACGTTCTTTTTTCTTTTTACCGCTGTTGCTCCCTCCATGGCAGGAGATTATCAGAATGAAGATGTTTTAAGAAAGAGATTTGAAGAATTTTCCACATCGGAATCTTTTGTCCTGATTAAAATTAAAGATAGGAACAGCGGAGAAAAATCATCTGTAGTCTGCACCAATACTGACTGGTATATGACATTATATAACGAGAAAGAGTATTCTTTCCCTTCTCAGAAAGATTATGTGGATTTTATGGTGAAAAACTATGATAAAGAATTTGTTCTGTCTCATGAAGCTTATAAAGAACTCATTAAAATTTCCGCAGCAGAAACTGATTTTGAAGGACTCAGAGGAAAGGGAGTAGACTATATAGTTAAAACCTATTTAAAGAAATATTACTGGTCTCCCGGTGGCTCCTATGATTATATATTTAAAGATGAGAAAATGAGCCGTAACAGAAGTTTTTTAAAAATACTCCTGGAACTCGGTCTTATTGTCAGAAGTGACTGTGAAAGTGGCATGATATATGTGGAATCTGAAAATATAAAAATTTAACTCGTAGCTAAGCCACCGACAATGTCGGTGGTGGGGCGTGGGGGCGGAGGCCCCACACCTTTAGGCTTTGCAACATTGTTGCAGAGCCGCGTTATATGTTGTAAACTATGATTTATGGAAAATTACAACAATTCATCGCATACAATCTATCGATGTGAATATCATTTTGTCTGGGTTCCCAAATATCGTTACCAGATATTGTTGAAAGATATAAAGAAACGGCTTAAAGATATATTAATAGAATTATGTGAATGGCTAGATATAAAGATATTAGAGGGAGCGGTATGTAGCGACCATGTTCATATGTATGTATCAGTGCCTCCGAAATATTCACCATCATATGTTATGAAGATACTAAAAGGGAAAAGTGCCGAGCGATTAAGGAAGGAATTTCCTGATTTAGGAAAGAGATATTGGGGACTGCATATATGGGCAAGAGGATATTTTGTAAGTACTGTAGGAGTGGAAAGTGATGTTATCAAAAGATATGTACGTATTCAACAAGAGAATGAGATTAGAGGAGAGCAATTGAGGCTTTGGAAAGACAACGACGAATGACATTGTCAGGAGGTGTTGTCTTGTCCCCCAAAGCCACCGACAGGGTCGGTGGTTGTTTACTATTAAGTAAACTTGAGACAGAAGTTTACTTAAAATTTATAATACAGTCAGAAATGTATAATTATGTTGACTCCCGGACAAATACTTGATGTAAGGTATGAAGTCGTTAATAAAATAGAAGAAGACAGTCATGGTTCTGTGTATACAGGTAACCATGTAACGTTAAACAAGCAGATTGCCATAAAGGAAATAACCGGTAATACCCTTGGGCCTGATGAAAAACGTAACATGACAACTGTTTTTATAGAAAAGACCAGAACCTTTGCAAAGCTTGAACATGTTAATCTGCCAAAGATAATGGATTTTTTTCCTTCAGGTGATCATTTTTATATAATTATGGATTATATAAAAGGTGAAAATGTGGA
>JBEHWP010001202.1:0-1530 GCA_040217665.1 Vulcanimicrobiota bacterium | reverse complement strand
CGAGTTTATTCAAATAAACAGCATTTCCGGGTTCTTTAATTACAGCTTCTTTATAGGCAACAATGGCTTTATCCATTTGATTGATAAGACTGAGAACCTCACCGAGAGCATAATAATAGGAACCATTACCAGAATCAAGGTCAATGGCTTTCTGATATTCTGCTATAGCTTCATTATAACGCTTTATGTCTTTATAGAAATTACCGAAATGATAATGAGGTATCCCCTCTTTCGGATCCATTTTTATTGATTTTTTGAAATTACTGATGGCAAGCTCTTTTTCTCCCATAGCCTGATAAACCTGTGCCAGACCGGTATAAAAAAGGAAATTACCTTTTTCCAGTTTAATAGCTGTTTCTATATCCTCTTTAGCCTTTTTATGATTGGATTTTTTTAGATAAGCCATGCCTCTGTAGTAGTAAAAATCAGAATCGTTTTTTTTCAGACTGAGTGCTTTTGAATAAGCTTCTATAGCCTTATCAGTGTAATCAAGTTTATCAAAGGTTCTACCCTGATTATAATAAAAATAAGGTTTTGGATTTTTCCCTGAATAACTTATGGCCATGGTGTATTGATCCAGAGCCTTTTGCCATTCTTTCAGACGATAATAAACACCTCCAAGGCGATTATGAAAATCAGAATCTGCTGAATTAAGTGTAATGGCTTCCTCATAGGAGGTTTTTGCGAGTTCAATATCCCCTGTTTTTTCATAGGCAATACCCAGGTTATAATGATAGGAACCATTTACAGGATTAAATTCTATTGCTTTTTTATAGGCAGAAATGGATTCCTGATAATTTTCGAGACTATAATAGGCTCTGCCAAGGTAATTATATATTTCAGCATTATCAGGTTCTTTTTTCAAAGCTGAGAGAAAAGATTTAACAGCTTCTTCGTATTTACCTTTTTTATAAAAATTCATGCCTTTTAAATAATCGGAAGTCTCCTTTGAGTGAGAAATAGATAGACATAAAAAGGAACATAATATAATAAAGATTAAAATCCTTGAAGTCAGCACGTTAAACACACACCTCTCCTGTAAAATATTAAACTGTTAGCTCTCAGCTGACAGCCTGATTAAATTCGTTATAAATAGTGACGATTCCTTTTAAAATATTGTAAAAAACCTTTTTAAATGATATAATCAGTTGAGTCAGCTAAAAATTACTGAGGTAAGCATTAATAATACATATATGGTCGTATAACCCCGTGACGGGAGGAAAACCTTTATTACATGCTTAAGCTCAGAGCAGTTAAGGGGGTATATGTATGGATATTGCCAGTGCGATAAGAATAAGCCGTGCCGCTTCTTCTACTATGCAGGATATGCTTGATAATTCTGTTAAATCCAATACTTCCCTTCAGAAAGCACAGAGAAAAGACGATAAAGATACAGATAAAAAAACCGTTGCAACAGGTTCAACCACATCCAAAGGGGTCGGAATAAATGCGGGAGAAGTGGGTAATCAGGACGACATGTCCAACATGGGAGATATGAGAGGAAGTGGCGGTTCAAACTGGGGGGAATCC
>JBEHWP010001201.1:0-1531 GCA_040217665.1 Vulcanimicrobiota bacterium | reverse complement strand
GGTTTATCGTCAATATAAAGAAAATAATATAACCCTGTCTGTTCATCAGGATATTTACCTGTTAAATCCTGAAATTTCACCTCCCCTGCCAGAGATATACAATAAAGCAAAAGAAAAAAAATCAGAAACAGGTATTTTTTCAAACAAATCCCTCCTTTTTATATAAGTAATTTACCTTATAATGATTCTATCGGCACATTCACAGAAAAATGAATTATTTATCCTTACATTGTCACATTAATTGATTTGATAAAACAGTTATTTAAGATTATTGGCCCCTCCCCAGGTTGCTATTTGAGCTTAATTTAATCAAACTATAAATATATTTTTTCTCTGTACAATCATGGAAGAGGCAAGATTATCAGCTTTTTCTCCGCCTTCTATAATTGCAATGATAGAAAGAGCGAAGTGAAAGCTGGTTCCGGGGCCCTGGCTTGTAATTATATTGCCGTCTATTACAACTGTTTCATCCAGTCTTTCCCCTTCTTTCAACCTGTTGATAACAGCAGGATGACAGGTTATTTTTTTACCCTTCAATATACCGGCAGCCTGAAGTACAAGAGGAGCCGCACATATAGCTCCAAGAATTTTTCCTTTTTCATGAAAAAGCCTGATTGATGAAAGAAGCCTCTCATTATTAATTAGCTTATCTGTACCTACTGCTCCTCCCGGAAGGACTATCATATCAAAATCATTGAATTCCACCTCGGAAAGTGTCGTATCAGGGATTATCTTAACCCCTCGTGAAGCTGTAACATGACCTTCTTTTAAACCGGCAACAACTACCTCCCATCCTGCCCTTCTGAGAGTATCTATTATTCTAATCCCTTCCATTTCTTCACACCCGTCGGCAAGAGGTATGAGAACTTTTTTCATAAGTAATGGCTCCTTTCCTGTGATGTTCTATTAGATTCTAACAAGTTATGAAATACACTATAGTAATTATATAAATTTTGTATTTATCCTTTTCTATGGTAAAATATTTGTAAGCTGACTGCCGATAGACAAACGCTAAATAAGAAAGGATGAACAATGAATGGGAAATGAGCAGAAAAATTTTATTTTCAAAATCTGGAAATCAATGTTTCAAAAATTTTCTTCAGAACGACCATTGGGAGAAGAAAAGTTAAAAAAATTCAAATTACTCTTTAAAGCCTGTGCTCTTGTGATTTATGCAGATAAAAAATTCTCTTCTGAAGAAGTTATAGGGCTTCAGGCTATTTTTGAAGAAGCAAAAATCAGTCACGAAGACAGAAAATATTTTGCATCCTGTATAAATAAGGCTATTACAACAGATGAAATAAAAAAAGAATTGAATGAATATAACCATACCAGAGAAGAACTGGAGGAAATAATAGAATTATGTTCCACCCTTGGAAGGGTTGATAAATTAAGTAATGAAGAGAAACTGGTTATAAGAAAACTGAAAAATATATTCGGACTGGAGAAAGATTAAACCTTTCAGGAAGGATTTTATTAAACATAAAAGAAATTATTAAAGTAAACTGAAAAAGGAGATTTTTTATGACTT
>JBEHWP010001200.1:0-1534 GCA_040217665.1 Vulcanimicrobiota bacterium | reverse complement strand
TAACTTTCCACTGCCGGGCTCTTCCGAAAAATCTATAATCCTCCTGAAAGAAAACCTGTTTTTACAGACATTTACTATTTTGCGTCTATTTAATTTACAACTGGCTGTTAATAATGAAAATTCCTATACCGTTAAATTATTCACGTTTCAGACCGGTAGTAGTGACCTCAGGTTTTGCTGCTTCACTGCCCACTTTTCACTTTTCACTGCTCACTTCTCCGAAACACATATCGGCTATCCTGACATCATCAGCATTATCAGCACAGTATTTAAAATATTTTTTCGCTTCATCTTTATTCCCATAAGCTTTATAAAGATAGGCCATGGCAAAACTGGCAATAATATCATCAGGTTTATTTTCCTTCAGCTTTTTAAAAGCATTGAAAGGCCTGTCTAAAATATCTTCCCTGTCATCATCTGACGTTAAAAAATCAATTATCTGTTCCGGGGTCAATTCCAGGGCTTTTCTGTAAGATTCTATAGATTTATCTATGTCTCCTGTACTGTAATATATCCCGCCCATACACCAGAGTATAGAACCCTGATCCCCTTCGAGAGACATGGCTTTATTACACACTTCCAGAGCATTATCATACTCTTTATTTCTCTCATAGGCCAGAGCAAGAGCAGTATGATTTAAAATACTGGAAGAATCCAGTTCTACTGCCCATCTCAATATATTAATTGCTTTATCGGATTGTCCTGCCCTGCAATAAGCATTGCCAAGGATAAGATGGCTCAACGTATTTGAAGGTTCTATATCCAGGGCATGTTTTGCCATATCTATTGTTTCTTCTATCTGTCCCAGATGATCATATTCCATGGCAAGACCCAGGTAAGACATAGTATTTTTCGGATCTATCTTTAAAATCTTTTTATAAGTATTTATAGCTTTCTCTGATTCTCCTGTATGACTGTAGAGAGAAGCAAGACTATGACAGGCTTTCAGATTACATGGGTTTAATTTTATTGCTTTATTATAATAATCTATAGCTATAAAAAATTCTCCTTTTTCTTTATAGAGATTTCCGAGCATGTTATAGTCTGAAGCTACAGGATTCAAAGAAAGTGCCTTTAAGAAAGCCTGTATGGCATGGTCGGTCATACCGCTCCTGGCATATTCTATACCTGACTGTCTGTAATATAAATCATTCTCAGGATCCAGCCTGAGAGCATATTCATAGGCTTCAAGAGCTTTTTTTACATTACCTGTTTCCGTGTAAATATCTCCCAGATCATTATAAAGCCTGCCGTCTTCCCCGTCTTCTTCTATGGCTTTTTCTATCTCTTTTAAGGCAAGTTCGTAATTACCTTCTTCAAGAGCTTTAATGGCAAGATATCTCCTTTCAGGAATACCTCCAAGCTTCGCTACAGATTCATTCAATCTGTAACGGGTCAAATCAAAACCTTCTTTTTTAACTGTAGAAAGGAGTTTTAACAGTGGCTCAAGTGCTCTTTTATCACCGATTTTACCCAGTAAATCTATGGCATATCTTCTTACTGACATGTCTTTACTGTTAAGGGAATCAATAAG
>JBEHWP010001199.1:0-1538 GCA_040217665.1 Vulcanimicrobiota bacterium | reverse complement strand
GCCCCTTATAAAAATCTGACAGGATATAAGGAATATAAAAGATTAAACAATAAATAATCATGGCTACAACATCAATAACAAAAAATCAACAACTTACGTTATTTTCAGAATCAGAAAACCCACTGTTTCCATCTACAAGGTATCAGGGAAGTAAATTAAAACTTGTAAAATGGATAGAAGAAAATCTAAAAGATTTAAAATTCCATTCAGCCCTTGACGGTTTCAGTGGTACAGCAAGTGTTTCCTATATATTAAAAAGAATGGGGAAAAAAGTTACCTGTAATGACATATTAAAATTCAATTTCCATATAGGCCTTGCCCTCATTGAAAATGACTCTGTAAAAATCTCAGATAATGAAATAGATTTTCTATTAAAAAGACAGAGTTCTATAAAATACCCGTCTTTTATCAGCAAAACCTTTAAAGACATCTATTTTACCGATGAAGAAAATCAATGGATTGATACTGTGAGAGAAAATATAAATCATCTGGATAATATATACAAAAAATCCCTTGCATTCTTTGCACTCTTTCAATCCTGTATCAGTAAAAGACCTTTCAATCTCTTCCACAGAAAAAACCTTTATATAAGGATGTCTGATGTAAAAAGAAATTTCGGGAATAAAACAACCTGGGATACTCCTTTTGAGGTGCATTTCAAAAAATTCATAGAAGAAGGCAACAGAGCGGTTTTTTCAAATGGTCAGAAAAATAGAGCTTTAAACATGGATATATTTGATATAGACGAAAAATTTGATCTCGTCTATATAGATACTCCCTATATATCCGGGAAAGGTGTCGGTGTGGATTATCTGGATTTCTATCATTTCCTTGAAGGACTGGTTAATTATTCTTCCTGGCACGACTTGATTGATTATAATTCAAAGCACAGAAAGCTTAAAAACAAGATCAACATATGGGGCAATAAAAATGAGATAGACAAAGCTTTTGATAGATTATTTAATAAATTTAAAGAAAGTATTCTCGTTGTATCCTACCGCTCAGATGGGATACCATCAATTGAAGGACTTAAAGATTTATTGAAAAAATATAAATCTTATGTAGAGGAAATAAGACATAAAAACTATAAATATGTATTAAGCCACAGTAAATCAGAAGAAGTTTTATTAATAGCTATGTAGATGAGGTATCCTTTAATGATTCAGAAACAAATCCCGGAAGAAATCGAATATCTATCAAACATAAAGAACAATAGGAAAAAAATATTAACTGAAGCTGCAGAAGCTCTATTGAACGATTATACAGATAATAAAGAACTTACTATCTTTACAGAACTTAATAGTGAAGATTTTTATAATTAATAGAGAAGTGAGAGATCATCGTTTTCAAAAGAGTTTTTCATGTTCACTTTATATATAAAAATCCTCTTTACATAATCCGGACTGTCTGAGTATAGACTGAAATGTCTTACAGGGAACATCTTTCCGGGGATGCTTAACAGTAGCTCTTCTTCCTGCTTTCTCGTATCTATGATGGCTTCCTTCAATATTTTTCAAAACATTCTGCAGTTATAGCTA
>JBEHWP010001198.1:0-1539 GCA_040217665.1 Vulcanimicrobiota bacterium | reverse complement strand
TCTTCCGGAAAAGATAT
This sequence comes from Vulcanimicrobiota bacterium, assembly GCA_040217665.1. Classification (GTDB taxonomy): domain Bacteria; phylum Vulcanimicrobiota; class SpSt-956; order SpSt-956; family JAKJGF01; genus CALARM01. The sequence continues at coordinate 1,522 of JBEHWP010001198.1, read as the reverse complement.
GATCCTGTTGTGTGGCAAACTGGTTTTGCAGACTGTTAATATTTTGCGTCTATATAATTTATAACTCTCTTTTAATACGGCATATCTTTTCCTCCAGAGCCCGGCCAGGGACAGGAGCGTGTTCCATATTTTTTGGGTACCAATACTTGGCTATTAGCTGTTAGCGATTAGCAAAACTAACAGCTAACTGCCAATTGTTATTTTATTAAAAGTGACATTGTCAAGGTAAATATTCCCTTTAGAAGTATTAGTTCCTACAGAATTAAAAGGATAAAATATTTTGACGATAAATAAAAAATCGCCGGCATTCCCGGCGATTTTTTTATCGCATGTTCAAATACTCTTAATCCTTCTCATATAAATCTTTAAAAATCTTCCTTTAAAACTTCCATTGCATTAATTTTCTTATGTACTTTATCAATGAGTATCTTTTTTTGATTCTCATCCAGTATATTATAAAAACCTGTAAATAAATCTATATTTTCTTTCCCATCTTTTGTTTCTCTGTCAATACGTTCCTTCATTTTAGCAGACATTCTGTCCATGTCTTCCTTACATTTATCTGCCATCATATTGACATCAGGATTATCTTTCTTCATTTCTGCCATAAAATCAAAATGTTCATTGTCTTTGCATTCTTTAAAATCCCTGCCTTTACATTCTTTTGGATGCTCCATCCTGGCTTTCAATTTGCTTTTTAGTTCTTCGAATTTTACCTTTTGAGCTTCTGTGAGTTTGAGTTCTGCTGCTATTTTATCCAGTTGTGCACTTATTGCATCTCCAGGGGATTTACCGTCTTTGCATTGCATATCTGGAGGTGGACCACCCGGTCCTCCATGCCCTTCCGGTCCACCAGGGCCACACATAGGTCCTACCATCGGGCCAAACATCGGAAACCCCACAGGGCCTCCTTTACATCCTGCTAAAACCATTCCAAGAGCCACTATAATTACTCCTGCTACAAGAAATCTTTTAAACATTGAAATTCCTCCTTTTTTATTCGCTATCAGTTGTTTCTGATGCTTTTATGCCTATATAATAATATTAATTTGTAACAGGAGTTTTTTTAAATTGTAATAAATTGTAAAAATGACCGGGATTTTTGAGATTTCCGGGATTGCCAGGAAAAATCAAGAGAAAACCTTTATAGTTAAACTTTTAAATACACGCAGGAATTCAAAATAAGATCTTGAAAAGTAAATTTTATGTCATATTCAGGTTATTTTTCATTGATTATAATTATAATTACCATTATCGGTATAGCTGCAGGTCATTACCCGAAATTACGTATGAACCGTGCTACTATATCCCTTGTAGGAGCTTCTGCCCTGATTGTTTCCGGTGCTATTTCACTTGAAAAAGCCTATAATGCAATTGATTGGAATACAATTGTTCTTATTCTTTCCGTTATGATAATAAATGTAAACCTGAGTCTTTCGGGTTTTTTCAGGCTTATCTGTTCCGGCGTAGTACGTTTTGCGAAAACTCCTGACCAGTTACTTGCTCTTATAATTGTCATATC
>JBEHWP010001197.1:0-1539 GCA_040217665.1 Vulcanimicrobiota bacterium | reverse complement strand
GAGTTATAAATTATATAGACGCAAAATATTAACAGTCTGCAAAACCAGTTTGCCACGCAACAGGATCATATCTTTTCCGGAAGAGTCCGGACAGGGACAGGTTTTAGAAATGGGTATGAACTTATCTGGAGCGGTACTAAGCATACAAATTATCTGTCAAAAAATTAAAATCACTCTCAGAATTTCTCATATCTCCCGGACTGTAGGTAACTTCAATAATAAACGGCACATTGAAATGTTCTACCTTTTCCACAAGTTTCCTGTCTCTGTTAATAGGTCTGTGTTCTTTCCCGCCAACATAATTACTTATATGTATTTCAGACAATCTACCGTTATCTCCGAGCCAGGATACAAGATAATCAAGATGTTCATACGAATGGGTCAGAGCATGGGTAACATCCAGAACAATCATGGTATCTTTAAAATCACAGAGCAATCTGTCATAATCGTCAACTGTCACTCCCTTACCTTTTCCGAGTATTTCAAAACTGACTTTAATCCCTGATGAACAGAGAAGGGAAATGACAGAAAAATCTTCTATTCTGTTCGGATGTATAACAAGGTGTTTTACAGAGACTTTTTTGCAAAAAGAAAGAACATCTTTCAGAAAATCTTCTGTTTCCCTGTTGTTTTTATATGTAAATCTGAAAGGAAGATGAAGGGAAAGATACTCAAGAGAAGCAAGATATTTAAGACTTTCTTCATTTAAATGACTGTTATAGAAATCATCACTGTAAGCAAAAGTCAATTCTACGGATTTACAATGAATATCCTTAAGATAGGCAATTATTTCATCAATATTCCAGTGCCATTTATAAAAACATCCTGTGGCAAAAGCTACTGTTTTCATATAGTACCTCTATATATATTATCAGCATTTTTTTCAAAAAATAAAGGGATAAAAATCTTTTTTTTAAGCATCCAGAAATACACGCCACCAGACACGGTACACTCATTATTAAAGATATTAAGGATCTGTCAGGAAATACCGTTTACATCGTGACGTGTAACGGGAGGATACTAAGCATAAATAATACATATATGCTCCAGTGACAGGTAATGCGCAGAAAAAGAAGTCATATATAAAGAAATATATATATAGATTGAGTAAGAAGGAATTTACCGGCAGGAAAACACTTTAATATAGAGAATTATAATGCAGTAACAGTAAAAAACTAGAAGATGTTCTGATCTTCTAGTTTTAATTTTGCATAATCAGGAGTAACCAGATGAAAACTCTCTGTAATTCCATAACTATTCCAGCTGAATGGAATATTGATTTTGATCTTATCATTCCCGCCATAGGAGATTCTATGATTGAATACGGCATAACTCCCGGAATGTTACTCTTTATAAAAGAATATGAACAATATGAAAACGGAGATATAGTAGCAATTATATGTAAAAACTGGGTAAATCCGGTTATAAAAAAATTAAAAATTCTTTCTTCAGGGGAAATGATATTCTATTCCGTAAAAGGCCATATTATTGAAAAACACAAAGATATAACAATAATTGGTAAAGTCGTATTTAAAATGG
>JBEHWP010001196.1:0-1542 GCA_040217665.1 Vulcanimicrobiota bacterium | reverse complement strand
CACTGAGACTGAAACCTTTTTCCCTTTTTATAGTTCCACCTCCAGAAATAAATTTATTATAGTTACTTTCATAATTTATTAGAAATTAAGTGCTTCGTGACGCGTGACGCATTAAGCGTTACGCTAGGATTATCTGTAATTTGATATAAACTACACTGTATATTACGAATTATAACATATTTTTTATATTTTATATAGATACAAATTTTTTTATATACATATTGATTTTTTGTTATTTTGTGGTACAATACAATATTTACTTTTTGTACAGGTAGAAATTATGATTCATATAAATCAGTTTCCGGAACATATGAGAAGAAATTACCTGATTGATTCCATAGCAGGTATTTTCTGGGGATTATTGCAGGGGCTGGTTATTGCTTTTACCGGTGTAATACTGAGGCGTCTTCATGGGGGGCCTCTTCTGGTAGCTTTTATTGCCCTGGGCCCATGTATAGCAAATTTAACCACTCTCTTCTGGGCTTATATGTCTACAGGGGGAAATAAACTGTTATGGTGTATCGTACCGACAGTTTTTTCACGAGGTATTTTAATTTTTACCTTTTTTATAGAAGATCCTTTTATACTTACCATATTATTCTATATTTATTTTCTCGGTGAAGCAGTTTCCGTTTCCCCTTACAGTGCAGTCATGAAAGGTGTTTATCCTGATAATTACAGGAGTCAGGCTATGGGATATGTACGTGCCATGGCTATTATATCCACTCTGGTCGGTGCCGCTGTGGGAGGAACATTACTGGATATGGGAGGGTTTTACAGTTATAAGCTGGTTTTCCCTGCTGGGGGTATGATGGGAGTGATTTCTTCCCTGATTTTTAGCAGATTAAACGTTATTTCAACAAATGGAAACGGTGAGAATTCCCTTCAAGAATTAAAGGCAGTATCAAAGAGTTTGAAGAATATTCTTACAAGCCCTGTACTTTTGTATCTTTACTCTGTAGAATTTATCATAGGCCTTGCAAATCTCATAGGTATAGGAGTATATCCGTTGTTTCAGGTAGATATATTGAAACTCTCCAACTCTGCCGTAGGGCTCCTGAGTGTTATGAGTTCCGCAGGAGGTATAATATTTCTGTATATATGGGGACGCATTAATGCAGGAAGAGTCAATTTTTCTTCTTTTAAAATAGTTCTTTCCATGGTGCCCTTTATTTCGATTTTATATATAGCGGCACATAATATATATCCACTCTGTATGGCTTCTTTTATTGCAGGCATGTGCTGGAATGCCTGGGATATACTCTTTATGAATTATCTGCTTCAGAGCACGGGGAATGACAATATAGGTAAAAGTTATGTAGGTGTCCGCTATACTCTTATGGGTATAAGAAGTTTGATGGCTCCTCTTCTGATAAAACTCTGCGGAAATGTAATAATAAGCATCTATCTTGCTACAGGTCTTGCTTTTCTCGGTATAATACTGCTGATAAGATTACATGGCAGAGATGTTGCAAGAGAACTGCGTAAGACAGAGATTTTGTTGAAACAGTAAACAGCTATCATGCGTGATGCGTGATGCGT
>JBEHWP010001195.1:0-1543 GCA_040217665.1 Vulcanimicrobiota bacterium | reverse complement strand
TATATAATGACCTGTTCTTTTCACTTTTCACTCTAACAACTTATAAAATCGGGTAAAAAGCTTATAAAATATAGCTTTTTGAAGTATTTACAAAGGCAGAAGGAATCTAAGAATTTATCTAGAATATACATAGGCTATTTTTAATATTTTATTTATAGACAGGGATATTTTACTCGCGAAATCCAAATTTTATAGACGATGCTCTTTAAAATTTTCCGGTCAGTTATAACTGACTATAACTTAAGAATGGAGTTGTGTTGATGAGTACTGCCATATCAGAAGCTACTTATGAAGAAATTTCTCACCTTGATGTAATAGATGAATTGATAAAGAAAAAACCTAAAATAATAAGGGAAGTAGAAGCATTAATAGAAAAATATTCGATGAAACTGGTTTTTAACGGCCTTGTATTTAACCAGGTATGGGAAGATCCGGAAGTGGATAAAAAGGGCTGGAATATAAACAATAATGATATTATAGTAACTATTACATCAGCAGGATGTAATGCCCTGGATTATCTGCTCAGTTCACCTGAATTAATATATGCCCTTGATATTAATCCCACCCAGAATTATCTTCTGGAATTAAAAATATCTGCCATTAAAAATCTTGACTATGAAGCATTCTGGACCTTTTTCGGAGAAGCAAAATCCAGAAGTAACAGATATAATTATTATAAATATCTCAGACATGATATATCAGATGAAGCAAAACGTTTCTGGGACAAACAGATAAAATCCTTTCAGAAAGGCTTTTACAGATGCGGCCACCTGGGGCTTGCGCTCAGGGTTCTCAGGACTTACAGTAAACTGATGGTAGGAGGCAGAAGAACCATAGAAGGTATACTCAATACCGACAATCAGGAAGAATATTATCGCACGAAAATAAGACCACGCATGCTGAGCCCTATAGGCAGATATTTTGCAGGCAACCCGTTCCAGCTTTCCTGTATGGGTATACATAAACACCAGATAGATCTTCTGAAAAAATTCAATTATGTAGATTTCTCCTCCTATGTAGAACATATTCTGGACAGTATGCTGGGAGGAGATATACCGGTAGACGATAATTATTTCCTCCATATGGTCATAATGGGCCGTTATTTAAACAGAGAAGTTGCGCCGGGATATTTAAGAGAGAAAAATTTTGATATATTAAAAGAAAATATACATAAAATAACCATCAAAAATATATCTCAATATGATTTTCTCTCAGGAAGACCTGATAATTCCGTAACGAAATTCAATCTTCTCGACTCGGTAGACTGGATGAAAAAGGAACAATTTATAAATCTTTTCAATGAGATTTACAGAACAGGAACTTCCGAGAGTGTAATTATATTCAGGAGCGGTCTTTATAATTTTGTACTGCCTAAAGAAATAAAAGAGAAATTTATATTTGACAAAGAAAAATCTATGATGCTTCATGAACAGGATAGAAGCGGCGTATACGGAAGCTTTAATATATATTATCTGAACAAGTAATGTCAGTGAGTGGTAAATGGTGAGTAAGTTACTATTTATCACTTTTAATTATTAGAGTG
>JBEHWP010001194.1:0-1549 GCA_040217665.1 Vulcanimicrobiota bacterium | reverse complement strand
ATTGGCTAAAGATTTAATTCTTTTCGGAATAAAAAGTAAAGATGCCCTTCATGTTGCATGTGCAATAAAATCCAATTGCAATTTTTTTCTGACAACAGATGATTTATTAATAAAAAAATTATCTGATTATAATAAAATAAGGATTATGAATCCTCTAGAATTTATTATGAATCGAGGATGATATTATGAAGACAAACAGTGAGATAAAAATAGAAGGGTATAATGCTCTTGTAAAAGCACTGGGAACTGTGTATGCAGAAAAATTTATTACTTTATTACAACAGGAACCCTTTGATTATACAATATGGCAGGGAAATTTGTGGGCTGAGAAAGGGATAGAAGAATTAAGTAAAGATGCTATGAATTATATAAATAATACCAGGCTATAGAAACATCTGTTCATAACCGGCATTTTCCCCATATATTATTATCGAAGCACCATCAGAAGGAGAATTCTATGTCAGACATTCCCGGCTACCATAGTTTGAATAAAATATATGAAAGTAAAAGAACGTCTGTATACAGAGCTATTCGCACTAAAGACAACCTCCCTGTCATGCTCAAACTGTTAAACAGAGATTACCCTTCCCGGGAAGAACTTACAGAATACAAATTTGAATATGAACTTACTTCCGGCTTAAATTTAAATGGTGTAATAAAATCTCTGGAACTTCTGCCATATAAGAACAGCCTTATAATAATCTTTGAAGACTTCGGCGCTGTATCATTGAAAAACTTTATGGAAACCGGAGGTTTTACATTAAAAGAATTCCTTTTACTGGCATCCGGAATTACCGGTATTTTATCAAATTTATATGACGAAGGTATAATTCACAGAGACATCAATCCCGGTAATATTGTGTTCAATCCTGATACAGGAGAAATCAAGCTTATAGATTTCGGTCTTGCCAGAAAGTTTTTCGGCAGGATAAAAAGTCAGAAAATAGAAGGTAATCCTCTTTATATTTCTCCCGAACAGACGGGAAGAACCAGCCGTCCTACCGATTATCGAACAGATTATTATTCTCTCGGAGCAGTTTTTTATGAAATTTTAACGGGGAAACCTCCTTTTACCGGCAGTGATTTAATGGAATTAATACATGCCCATCTTGCACAATCTCCAGTGCCTCCATGTCTCGTAAACAGGAATATTCCTGAGGTTCTATCAGATATAATAATGAAACTTATGGCAAAAAATCCTGAAGATCGTTATAGAAGTCCATGGGGGCTGAAAAAAGATCTTGACGAATGTCTCAAGCAATCAGAAAAAACCGGCAAAATTGAATCTTTTACCATTGGAATTCAGGACATACCGTCAAGGCTTTCCATACCTGAAAAATTATATGGAAGAGAAAAAGAAATCAATATATTACTTGATAGTTTTGAAGTAATATACAGTGGCGGAAGAGAAATGATATTTATTTCAGGTACTGCCGGCATAGGAAAAACCAGTCTCTTTAGAGAAATTTACAGATCTGTAAGTGACAGAGGGGCATATATAATTTCAGGTAAATTCGAACAATTTGAAAGAGTTACCCCTTATTCGGCC
>JBEHWP010001193.1:0-1551 GCA_040217665.1 Vulcanimicrobiota bacterium | reverse complement strand
TAAGAAAAGTTGTCTGTTGTCTTATTGTATCAATATAAAAAATACCGACAGAGTTTCCAAATAATCCCAGAAGTAAAATGAAAGAAAAACATATAATAAGACGGGAACCTATATTTATATTTCTCAAAATCAAAACTCCTGTTCTGAAATTATCTTTTCTATAGATTGCGCCATACGTGAAGTAGCAATATCAGGTTTTACATTTCCTTCCAGTGCATAATGAACTTCCATCTGAATAATTCTGGATATTCTATTATACTCAGGTTGGACAGGCCTGGGACGGGCAAGTTTTACAATATTAAACAGGTATGATATGGAAGAATTTACTTTTATAATTTCCTCGTCGTAGTAGCAGGATTTCCTTGTAGGATTCTGCCCCAGTTTAATGGCTTTGAAACATTGCTGTTCTTTAGATGTAAGAAATTCTATTAATCTGAAAGCTTCTTTCGGGTGTTTGCTCCTGGCACTTATTACAAGATTCCATCCACCCAGAGCAGAAACATTTTTATAACCTTTTTTCCCGGCAGGGAGAGGAGCAATAGCAAATTTACCTTTAACAGCAGACACATCACTGTTTAACAGTGTATAGGCATAAGGCCAGTTTCTCATAAATACACTGTTACCGCTCTGAAAATAATTTCTTCCGTCTTCTTCCTGAAAAGCTGTTATACCTTTTGAAGAGATGGTAAGCATATCACAATAGGTTGTCAAACCTTTTACGGCCTGAGGACTGTTCAGAATTACTTTATTGTTGTCTGAAATTACATCTCCTCCGTAACTCCATACATACTCCAGGTAATTTGCTACCAGTCCTTCATATTTGTCTGCCTGAAATACAAAACCTACCATATGGGGATTTTCTTTGATTTCATTTTTAACAATCTCTTTAGATATTATCTTAAGATCATCCCACGTATGGGGAGGTGAAAAGCCGTATTTATTCAGAAGATCTTTTCTGTAGTAAAGTACACCTGCATCGGTAAACCACGGGAATGCAACTATATTACCATTCCATGTATTCGCCTTTACTGTGCTGTCGAGAAAATCACTCATATCAATTCTGCCTTTTATATAATCATTTAAAGGCAAAATCCATCCGTTTTTTGCAAATTCAGTAGTCCAGACTATGTCTGTTACATAAACATCTACCCCTGAATTTTCATCTTTCAGCCAGTCTACATATCTCTTATATCTTCCACTATCGGTTTCAGGCGTTTCAAGTAAATCTATCTTAATATCCTGATTAATCTTTTCAAAAACAGACAGTTGTTGTTCCAGGACAGAAAAATCCGATCCGATAGAACCACTTGCTATACTGATAATAGTCTTTTCCCTTTTTTCCGCCTTACAGCCTGTTATTATAAAGAGAGAAATTAATATAAAAATAAAATATCTCTTCTTAATCATCAATACTTACTCTATATTTCTATTTTAAAAACGTTGGAAACAGTTCCTATAATGACATCAGGGTCAAAGGGCTTGGTTATATAATCATTGGCTCCGCATTCCATTCCCGTTTTTTTATCAATTTCCTGTCCCCTGGCTGTCAGA
>JBEHWP010001192.1:0-1556 GCA_040217665.1 Vulcanimicrobiota bacterium | reverse complement strand
TCTGCTTTCGTACTGAAAGAACGATTAAATATTTGCATTTTTACTTCTTCAGGCATTTCTTTTTCATTATGAACAGAAAATACAATATTTTTATTATCATTTGTATAAGAAACCTTTACTTTCTGACCCGGTTCAGATGCTTCCAGAGCATTTTTTATGAGATTTCCTATTACTCTGCTTAAGAGTACCTGATCTGTGTCTATAGAAGGTTCCCCTGTAATGAGCGGATCAGGCATAATTCTGTTCTCTGCTACAGGATGATTTCTATAAAGTGTGCATATGGCAGACAGAAATTCAGGTACGAACACTTCTGTAATATTTACATGTAAATCTCCTCTTTCTGCCTGAAGGAGGGAACGCTGGCTTTCTATTTCCCCTATAAGCTGTCTTGAAAGAGTGAGTCCTTCTTTATAAAAATCCCTTGCCTCTTCTTCTGTCAGATCAGGCATTAATTCCATAATACCCTGAAGTCCTCCGGCAAGGTTTAAAATATCATGAAAGAAAATTCTTTCGAGCATATAACGGTATTTTTCATCTGATACATCTCTGACACAGAAGATAACATAGTTATCGCCATTGATATTGAAAGGTGTTGTCCATACACGAAGTGTTAATGCGCTGATACCTGCTTCATCGCTGATATTTATTCTGCATTCCTGTACATCTTTTTTATTTTGTGTAATTGTGTTGACTATAGCGTGGGCTGCACCGCAATATTTACAGAATTTTGATGTGCCACATCCTCCCGGCCCTTCATCGGCATGAATACAACCTAAGGCTTCCCCCGGTCTTTTCCCGATAATATTCTTTTCTTCTTCTCTATTCAGAAATTTCAAAAAATTATCATTTGCCAGGATAATCTGCCGATACTCGTTCAGTATGACTACCATATCGGGGGAACTATCAAGGAGTGTTTTTATAAGGGTATGGTCTTTTAAAGCCATATTTTGTTCCATAACTTCTTTAAGTTCCGCTCTCCCGGGAGGAGCGAATTCTGTTAACATAAAATCACCTCTTAAATATAGTTTATGGTTTAATGTTGAGTGTTGAGTGTTTTAAACTCTCAATTCTCAACTCTCAACTCTAAAAATATCTGTCTATCTCCAGAGCCATTTTATAGCACAGATTACCGGCTCTTTCGAGAGCATGTCTTGATATAAGATCCATTCTATCATATTCCGAGTGAATTGCAAAAATTATCTTTGAAAATAATTTCCCGCATGACACTGTTATTACAGGAAATCCGTAGACTGATACAGGAAACTGATCCAGTCCCGCTCCCAGGGGAATATAACCCTTTGTAACAGGATATTTAAGTTCTTTTGCTATTTTTAGAGACAGAGGAGTCAGGAGTCCTCCCGTATGACATGGAGGTATTCCGTAGGAAGAGGTTATTATTATATTCCCTTCTGCTCCGGGGCCGTCGAAATTTATAAAATAGGTCTTTTCTTTATCGTATTTATATCCTTCTTTCTCCATAAATCTTACTGCACCGCACAGGCCGTCTTCTTCTGCTCCTGTTGCAATAAAAGTAAGGTTTGTGTTGTTCATCTCTT
>JBEHWP010001191.1:0-1557 GCA_040217665.1 Vulcanimicrobiota bacterium | reverse complement strand
GAATATTTTTATGGAAGAAAAAAAGGAAAATAAAGAAAAAAATATAGAGAAGAGAAATTTTTTAAGAAAAATATATGACTGGGTTCTTTCATGGGCGGAAACCCCATGGGGTGGCACTGCATTATTTATACTTGCCTTTGCTGAAAGTTCTTTTTTCCCTGTTCCTCCCGATGTATTATTAATTGCTCTCGCCGTATCAAAACAAAAAAAAGCTTTTAAATATGCTCTTATTACAACTATCGGCTCTGCTCTGGGAGGAATGTTTGGATATTTTATAGGCTTTCGACTCTGGTACACAGGGACAGGAGAATATACAGGTTTTGCGAATCTATTCTTTCACTATATACCTGGATTTACGGAAACAGCTTTTCATAAAGTCTGCAATATGTATAATGATAATGCCTTTCTGGCAGTATTTTCGGCAGGTTTTACTCCCATACCCTATAAGATATTTACAATAGCAGCAGGAATTTCAAGAATAGATTTCTTTATGTTTGTTATTGCTTCAATTATAAGCAGAGGTTTGCGATTCTTCCTTGTTGCCACAATTATTTATATATTCGGTGCTCCTATTACTCGATGGATTGATAGATATTTTAATTTACTGGCTATAATTTTTACAATACTTCTCATAGGAGGATTTGTAATAGTTAAATATGTAATTCATTAATAACCATATATGGTGCCGGCTATGGCTAAAAATAATATCTCATTCTGAATTCTAATCGATAATCAGCTGGTTTTTCGCCAAATTCTGAATATTCTCCTCCGAAATTTAAGACTGTTCTGAAGCGAAGTTCTAAATTTGTAACAGGGTTATATAATAACTCCGGAGTTAGAGTAAAACTTTTATCATCTATATTATAAATAGTTGTAAAAGAAGGGTTAAAATAAACTATATCAAAAGCATCCTGCTTAGTGGCCCGGAGGTAAAGATAATCTTTACCCGGATTCATTTTTCCATAAGGTCCCTTCTGAAGGGTTTTGCATTCCAGAAGAGAAGCATTATTACCTGTCAATAAATATTCATCAAAAGAAGTATCTATAAAAGAATAATAATCTTCCATTTCATAACTGCTAAAGCCTGTATCATTTCTGTAATATTCAAATATAAAGGTTGTGTTACTTTCTGTAAGATACCTGAGACCTAATAAATAGTTATTTGCATTGTAAGATTCTTTATAGAGATTTCCACTGCTGTCTGTAACAACTTTTGTATAGTCTTTTATATGGGAATATTCTCCATGTATCTCAAAATTGGCAGATAGATTTTTTGAAAAATCGAAACCATATTGAAAAGGTTTACTACCTCCTGCTAAAAACAGAAAGTCAATATCAGTATCATATAAAAGGAAATAAAGTTTACCTGCTATATTAATATGATCAACAGTGCCGAATTGTTTATTAAGATCTTCATATACAGGTACTATGACAGGGGAAAAAGAGATGGTTTTTAAATCTCCTTCAAAACTTTTAGTGAAGTTTCCTGTAATCATATAGTAACCTTCAAGAGGCAATTGAGGATCTTCAGGGTCTTTGGGGCGATCTATAAAAGAC
>JBEHWP010001190.1:0-1577 GCA_040217665.1 Vulcanimicrobiota bacterium | reverse complement strand
AAATTATATGAGTGTAATAAAGAGTATTCTGGAGAAACGTAAGAGTTATATAGAGATACAGAAAGAAGGATATGATTTTTATTTAACCTCTGACTCACTGGTTCTCGTAAACATAAATACTGCCTATGTGAGCCAGGGAGTAGAAGAAATTATAAAATTCAAGGACATAAAAGATATTATAAATGAAAAGGGTCCTGCAGGAATTCTCATGAGATAGCTTGACATATGTAAGGATATAGAATTATATTAGATTATAGACAACAGGTTTTTAATCCTGTTCATAAATATAAAGGAGTTTGTTTATATGGATATACAAAAATATGCAGAACAAATTCTAAATGATTTAATAGTATTACCGGAAAATAAAATAGTAGAAGTGGCAGATTTTGTTCACTTTTTGAAATCCAGAGTTCATACAAAAGACATCCCGTTGAGCGAAACAGGTTTAACCAGGGAACAGGCTCTTAATCTCCGTTCAAAACTTGCAAGTTTTGATCATGACTGGAATGCTCCAGGTATGGAGGCTTATGATGAATTATAACCAGGGAGATATAGTTTTGGTCTGGTTTCCTGACTCTAATTTACTCACAGCAAAGAAAAGACCCGCTGTTATCCTTCAGAAAAACAATTTACAAACAGGGATTGACCAGGTAATAATAGGAATGATTACCAGTAATATTTTAAGAAGTGGACATGGAAGTCGAATTTTTATTGACATAAATACAGAAATAGGAAGAAAAACAGCTCTACTGAGTAATTCCATAATTATGACTGATAATATTGCTACTGTTCAATTTAAAGAAATTTATAAAAAAATTGGAACATTCTCAGACATAGATTTATTGAAAAAATCTATAAAATATACTTTTGACATTTAATAAGTAGTGAGTAAATATATCCTGTTCTGCCTATATTTAATGATTATAAGGAGCAGTTTTGAATATTTTTTTCAATCCGAACAACATAAATGATGACGACCTCTTCAATGATATGATTTCATATCTGGCAAGGCCATTAGTTCCGGTAGATCATAATACGGAAGAAGAATTCTGGACTATTGTCAATTCCGATGACAGAATGGCTGAAGAATGGGCAGAAGCTGTAGATTACAGAAAAGCTTTTCTAAAGGTTCGAAATCTACAACAAACAGTCGAATTGAAAGAAAATATTTTCTCTGACAGAAAACTCTATGATACACTGGAACATCTAAAGAATCTTTTAATAGAAAAGCATAATATTCAATTTGAAGAACTCTATGAAATGGGAGAAAGACATTTTAGATTTCTTGAACTGGAAAACAGGGAGCTGACAAATAAAAATCTGGAAGACTGTTTTTTTGAAGAATGTCTTATCAGTGCCGATTTCAGTAATTCCAGTTTAAGAGACTCAAAATTTTTAACATGCAATCTCAAGACATCCATTTTTCGAAATACTGATCTTACAGGTGCTCTTATGCAGAACTGCTCTGTAGAAGCCACAGTATTTGACGGAGCAGTAACAGATAATTTCAGGTTTATCAAAAATTATTGTTACTCAAAGATTTTAAATGAAAAGGAATTTTATGAATTATTTAGATA
>JBEHWP010001189.1:0-1579 GCA_040217665.1 Vulcanimicrobiota bacterium | reverse complement strand
ATATGAATATTTTTCAATGAGACTGGAAGAAGCCTTTCTGGCAGCAAAGAATACAGGTGTGGATTTTATCCTTGTTCTGATTAAAATACTTGACTGGCAGAAATTACCTTCTGCAAAAGAGACATCTGTATTGAAATTTGTATCCAGAATAATAGGAGAGCATGTAAAGGATTTTGATCTCCTGGCCCATTTCGAACAGGAGTGTGAATTTGCAGTCCTGAAACATAAGATAAAAGATGATAATATAGATGATTTTATTTCAGCCATTCAGAAAAAAATGTCCCATTTCAGTCTGAAACCTTTTGAAGATAACAGTTTATTACAGATAAAAATTGTCTCTTCTTCAAGTTTTTCCACTTCAAAATCCCTGGAAGAAATAATTTCTGAAATAAGAAGCAAGGAATAATCAGTATAATGTTTTCTATGTTTTTAATGATAGCAAGTTTTCTTCTGGAAGGATGGTCTTTATATTTTCTCTCCTGTCCATACGGCAATTCATGTGTTTTTATCATGATGTCTTTACATATTACTGCTTCTTTACTGGCTTCTTTATCAGTATATTTGCTGAAAGATAAAAGAAAAACCTTTTATCCTTTTGTATTTATTTTTCTTCTATCTTTACCTCTTTTTGGATATATTGGAATTTATCTGATGTTACAGGAGAAAAAGACAGAAAAAGCTGTAAATCTTTATCAGGAATACAGGGAATATATTCTGTCAGATATGAGAGACATAGAGAGGACTCCAAAATTAACAAAATCTCTTGATTTTTTAAAATTAAATATTGATCTTCAGCCTTTCCGTGATTCTGTAAGAATCGAGCAGGATTTCGGTCAGAAGTTAAATCTTGTGAAATCTCTGGGCAAACTTGTGAGTCATAATTCAATAGAGATTTTAAAGGATTTATTACATGATCCTCATATGGATATAAGATATTATGCAGGGGAAGAAATTGCCCATATAGCAGAAAAATACAACCTTTTTATAAATGAATTAAAACAGGAGATTAAAGAAAATCCATCTGATTACAGAATTTATCTTGATCTGGGAAGTGTCATTATGGAATATGCTTTTTCCGGTCTTTTTGACAATTATAAATCTATAAGAAATGAACTGGAAAATGCAAAATTATTCCTTACTAAATCACTGGAATTAAATTTAAATCAGTATGAAGCACATTTTTTGATGGGACATATTTATCTCTATGAAAGAAATTATGATAAAGCTATAGAACATATTAAAAAATCTCTTTCTATAAAAGAAAACGATATGTCATCATTAATAAACCTTGCAGAATGTTACTGGAAGAAAAAGGATTTAAAGAATATGGATATTTATATTGGAATAATAGAACCAGTCCTTGAAACATATGAAGGTGATGAGAAAGAAAAAATAACAGATTTTATTGATTGCTGGAGATGTGTCAAATGCGTGCCAGGTGACGCGTAACGCGTGATTGGTGGTAAAAAAGAACTTTAATTACTGAAGCGGAGACAGATGAATGGAAGAAATAATAGATAAAATATTTAATGGTCTTGTACTGTTAGATACTGCAAAAAGGGAAGAGGCAGAATATCTT
>JBEHWP010001188.1:0-1583 GCA_040217665.1 Vulcanimicrobiota bacterium | reverse complement strand
CGTCCATGTTTTGAAGCAAAAAAAGTGAAAACTATGAGCAGAAGGCCTACAGATGCAGAATATGCTCAGGCTGTAAAAGAAGCGCACGAATGCGGAATTACCAGGCTTGACAGGAAAGAAGACAGGCTTCAATGGATGTTTCTCAGTGACAGGTGAAGGGTTTGAAACTACGCGTCACGCGTCACGCGTTACCCGTCACGCATCACTACTCACCAAATTTTTATCCAATAATTAAATTTATTTATTGCCAAGTACTTTTCTACGTGATATAATAATCAGGTTTATGTTTTATAGAGTAAAAAGCTGAAAGCTTAAAGTTTATATATAAAGAGGTGTTATTTGTGTCCAGAGTATGTGAAATCTGCAAGAAGGCTCCTATGAGCGGAAATAATGTGAGCCATTCCGAAAGAAAGACCAGAAGAAAGTGGAATGTTAACCTTCAAAATGTAAAGGCAGATGTGCCGGGAAGAAGGAAAAAAATTAAGGTCTGTACCCGTTGCCTGAAATCAGGCAAGGTTATGAAAGCCATCTAAGGGCGAACAGTGAGAAATGAGATATTTTCAGTCTCATTTCTCATTCTGTTATTTCTCAGTTTCCTCTCTTTTCCTGTTTATGGAAATTTTATTTCTCCCTGTTCAGGTATGAAAGCTCCACTCTTTACACTCAGATCTACTGAAGGAAAGTCTGTAAAATTATCTGATTTTACAGGGAAAAAAATTATAATATTAAATTTCTGTGCCTTCTGGTGTGATACATGGCAGGAAGAAGCAGAGGGATTTTATGCTCTGAAGAAAAATTTCCCCGATATATCCTTCGATATAATCTCTGTAAGTATTGACGGCCAGCTTGACATGATGGTGGAAAAGAAAAAAGATCTTATATATTATCCTGTTCTTCTGGATATAAAAAAACATGTCAGTGCCCTTTATTCTATAGATAATGTTCCCACTCTTTTCATACTGGATAAAGAAGGGGTTATAAGATATAAATTCAGAGGATATCCCGGTACTGTCACTCTCTATTCTTCTATTAAATATCTGATGGAAGAAAAACATAGAAATTCCTCTTCTGTAAAAAAAATGAGTCTTACCTTCGATGATTTCCCTGCAGGAGAAGATTCTGACGGGCTTCTGGATATACTTGAGAAAGAACATGTTAAAGCCACTTTTTTTGTTTCAGGGGAAAAGGCTGAAAAATATCCTTCCCCTGTCAGAAGAGCTTTTGCTCTCGGACACAACCTGGGTATACACTCATATCACCATATAAATTTTACTGAGCTCTCTGAAAAACAGATAATAAAGGAAATTTCAGATACTTCTGATGTCATATACAATCTTACAGGTAAAAGACCTTTTCTGTTAAGACCTCCGGGAGGTCATGTAAATAAATTTATAGAAGAAATTGCTATGAATTTGAATTTAAAAATTCTCCTGTGGACAATTAATCCCCTGGATTATCAGAGACCTGGAAGGCAGATGATTGCAGAGAGGATTTTAGGGGAACTTAAAAGAGATAAGGAAATAATCCTTCTTCATGATGGTGTAAAAGAAACGTCAGATATACTGCCGGAACTTATTTCCATA
>JBEHWP010001187.1:0-1584 GCA_040217665.1 Vulcanimicrobiota bacterium | reverse complement strand
GTCAGAAATTGTTTTTTTATGGGAATAATTAAGTAAGGAACTATTCAAAAAATATAGGAGATAATATTTTTCATATAACTTGAAGGTAAAGAAGTTATAAAAACAGGAGGGTTTTAATATATACCGTGACAACATGTGATTATTGCGGAAAAGAAGTAAATGATGAAGCTACTTTCTGTCAGTTCTGCGGACATAATGTCAATCCCTGGGTTCTGGAAGAAGGGGAAACACTTCATCATGATAGATATGCAGTAGTTCAGCCTCTCGGGGAAGGTGGCATGGCTTCCGTATATCTTGCAGAAGATCTGAACCTTGACAATACTCCCTGTGTTATCAAGGTTATGACTGATGATTTCAAAGATGCAGAAGAGCGTCAATACGCCATTCAGAAATTTAAAGATGAAGCGGTTATGCTTGCCAGGCTCAGACATACAAATCTTCCGGTTGTACAGAACCACTTTATTGAAGAAGGAAGATATTTTCTTGTTATGGACTATGTAGAAGGAGACTCACTGGAAGATATTATTGAAGGAGCTCTGGAAGATGATTGCCTTCTTGATGAAGAAACTGTTATTAACTGGGGTATTCAGCTATGTGATGTTCTTGACTATTTGCATACAAGAGATCCTATGATCGTTCACAGAGATATAAAGACTGCCAATATTATGGAACAGAATGATGGCACAATAAAACTCCTGGATTTTGGTATTGCCCGTATTTTCAACAAGAAAAAAACAGGTACCCTTGTAGGTACTCCGGGTTATGCCGCTCCTGAACAATATCTTGGGAAAGCCTATCCTCAGAGTGATCTTTTTGCTCTTGGAGCGACACTGCACAGACTTCTTACAGGTTATGATCCTACAGATAAGGACGATGATGGTACCGGGAACCTTTTCGTATATCCTCCTCTCGACGAATTCAGAGACGATCTCTCACCGGGTCTTCAGGAGGTAATTTCTACTGCCATGGATCTGGAAGTAGAAAGCAGGTATATTTCAGGTAAAAAATTTAAAGAAGCCCTTATGAAAGTAAAAGAAAAACCTGTTACTCCCAGAGGTGCTTTCCCGTCTGCAGTCAAAGAAAATATTATTAAATTCGACGACACTTCTTCTGCAAGAGCGGATAAATTAAGGGATATACTGGGGAAAAGCTCAAAAGCCGAACCGGAGAAAAAAGAAAAATCGCCCCTTTTTCTTCCCATGTTAAAAGTAAAATCTCACCTTGGTCTTTCTGTAGTAAGAGACAGGCTTTTAAAAATAGCTGCTCTGGATATAGGTAATTATGAAATAAAAATTTTACAGATAGATATTGACGGAAACGGCAATGTATACCCTGACTCAATAATAACCGGAAGGACACCGGAAAATACCGTATCAAAAGGAATAATAACAGATCCTGTCACTCTCGGTAAAGCAATAAGGGATATTATTGACAATAAAAACAGGAGGGATATGATAGTTTCCCTTCCTTCTTACTGTACCGCCATAAGGACATTGAAAATACCTGCCACAACTCCTGATAAAGTTCCATCAGTATTATCCAAAGATATAAGGCAACTCATACCTTTACCGATGGATGATGTTT
>JBEHWP010001186.1:0-1592 GCA_040217665.1 Vulcanimicrobiota bacterium | reverse complement strand
GGCAGTGCTTTTTATATCTCCTTTTATTTCACCTATTTTCCAGCTTTTCATTCCTATATCCATAGTTGCATAAAAGGCCAGAATAAATAAAGAATATATTCCTGTAACGACACATACTTCTGCAAGAGTAATGGCCTTTTTATTTAATAGTGTCATATCTGCTCCTTTCTATTGTAAGCCTATAGATATGAGGGTATTCATATGTATTTCTTTACCATCTTTTTTTGAGACTCTCACCTTTATCTTTTTGATTTCATAATTGAATTCATTCGGATCTATTCCGTACTCTTCTATTAAAATAGAAAAACTATATGGTTCCTGGCTCCCTTCTATTATAATATCACCGACAGAACCTGGAGGATCTTTCCACATTATAACCTTTGGAGGATAAGACGAAGTAACGGAACTGATGTTACCTGATATGACCGTCTCAATTTTATTTTCAATATCGTAATTATAATCAGGATATTTTGTAAAAAGGAGCCTTGTCTCGTTGATTTTTCCTCTGGCAAAATATGAAATATCCGATTCTTTCCGTCTTTCTTTTAACGCATTGAGGCCCATGACAAAAACACTCAGAACCGATACTATTATAATTCCCATAAGACCTGTTGATATTACTGTTTCTGCCAGGGTAAAGCCATTATGTTTTTTTATTGTCCTGAAAATCATATAAGTCTCCCTCATGTTAAATTATTTAGATAAACTGCCTCTACTTAATTTTTATCTAAAGCTTTATTTTATGCCATTAAAAATGAAGATTCCTATACCTTTAAATTAAATTGTATCTGATAATATAAAGAAATATTGCCTACATAATAGAATATTTAAACTTATAGAAAAAAGTTTCATCAAATTTTTATTTTTTTAAATTTTTTCTGTCGACGGATAGGGAGATGAGCATCGAAGAAGCATGTAGAAGCTTAAGAACAATCAAATTTTCTGGTCTTATAAATATTTCCTCTTGACCAGGAAAAATATATACCTGCCGCACAGAGGCAGGAGAAAATAATAAAACATATTTTTATACTCTTCAGAAAAAGGGGATACATCTCAGGTTTTATCGTAGCTGTTCCTATGAAAATGGCAAAAACTACCGTTGCAACTGCCATGCTTACCAGTTGACCCATTACTCTCATTGTCGCCACTGTTCCTGAAGCTATGCCGTAATATTCTCTGTCTACAGAGCCCATTATGGCATTCATATTTGGAGATGAAAAGAGTCCGAAACCGATGCCAAGTATTAATAAAATGGCGATAATAAATATATTAGATGTAGTAAAATCTATAAAAATTAACATGGATAATCCTGCAACTGTAAGGGTCATGCCGGCAGAAGCAAGGAGTCCCGGCTCAAATCTGTCAGAGAGTTTTCCGAAAACAGGAGAAAAAATGGCCTGCATTACAGGCTGTGTTACCATAATAAGTCCTGCCATATGAGGAGTCATGCCTTTTATATACTGGAGATATAGACTTAAGAGAAAGGTAATGGCAAAGGTGGCTCCGTAATTTATAAAAGCTGCCAGACTTGAAAAGGTAAAGATTCTGTTCTGCCTGAAAATTTTGACTTCGAAAACAGGATTTTTTACCGA
>JBEHWP010001185.1:0-1592 GCA_040217665.1 Vulcanimicrobiota bacterium | reverse complement strand
ATTTCTATTTCAGCATATTTCTTCTGAAGTTCCAGAGCAGTCAGGCAGGTAATCTGTCCGGTAGATTTATCCAGACCATTACAGGGAAGGATTGAATACATATTTCTATCCATTTTATTTTCACCTCTAAAGAAAATTATTTACTGAGAAAAGCATTTATAAACATAAATATAGCAGCTCCCAGAGTAGTATAAGCAAAGATTTTTTTCAAATTTTCAGGTTTGACTTTGAACAAAATTCTTGCTCCTATAATTGCTCCTGCAGCAGCGACTACAGCAAGAGGTATTACAAAATTTAAATTAAATCCCTGCTGTGCAGTATGCCCCAGGAAACCTGTCAGAGCAGTGAGACCAATCATTGTAGAAGACGTCCCGACTGCTATTTTCATAGGAACACCACAGGCAAGAACCATGAGCGGCACTTTAAAGGAACCTCCAGAAAGGCCTACCATGCCTACTACAAAGCCTGTTATTGCTGTTACTGGTATAGCAATCCACAGGTTTACTCTATAGGTATATTCTCCATAGGTTCTGCTCCAGAATCCGAAACGTTTTTCAGTATTTATGCTTCTTTCTTTCTCAGGGTATAACATAAGAAAAGAAGCTAATACAAGAAGGCAGCTCAAAATGAGTTTTAATGTCATACCGCTGAAAAAATAAGCATAGTATCCTCCGAAAAAGGCCATTATGATTGTAGGAGGTTCAAGTATTAAAGCCAGCTTCCAGTCAATTACTTTACGTTTTTGAAAAACTATTGAGGAAGCCAGAGATGTAACTATTAAAATAAACTGACCTGTACTTGCTGCCTGATGCATTGAAATTCCTGATGCTACGAGGATTAAAACATAAAAGTTTCCCCCTCCTCTACCGGACATAGTCATAATAAGTGTTATTATAAATATTAATATACAGGCTACAGGTAAAGTCATTATATTATGTTGTTTCCTCTTTTCTTATCTCTTTTATGAGTTTTGTTATTTCTTTTTTATCAGGAAAAGAAAGGGCATCAGGTTCACAGGTTTTTGCACAGGCCCTGCAAAATACAACACAATTTTCTTTATTTTTTACAACAAGTTTTATATCTCCTTCCTGCCGTTCAAATACCCTGTGGGGACAGAATTTATCACATTCCATACAGTAATTGCATTTACTGTAATCTATCGTAGGATACCAGGGGATTTTTTCTCTGGTAACACCCATAAAAGTATTTTCATTCACTTTTTTCACCTTCGATTTCTTCCAGTTTTCTCTCTACCATTTCAAAAGCCTGATTTGTATCCATATCTCTTACATCCAGAGGTATAAGATCTTTTTTTACATCCAGACCGATTTTATTGAAAGAATCTCTGAAGAGTTTATACTGCATGTTAGGAGCACAGCCGCCTACCATGTATTTTCTTCCAGGCTTTAAAAAATCATCCCAGAACCTGTCTCCGTCTTCCTCACAGAGCTGTGGATGAATAAATGCATATTCTACAGGAAGTTCCACCCTTACTCTGTTTATAAAATCCCACATATCCATTTTTTCAAAACCGGGACATTTGCCTGTACAGACACACATAATAAAACCAATATCTTTTTTGTCTTCTGACA
>JBEHWP010001184.1:0-1596 GCA_040217665.1 Vulcanimicrobiota bacterium | reverse complement strand
GCACACCTCCTTCTGTATGGATTTTATTCGGAATTTTAATGTTCATACCTCTTATATATAAAAATACGTTTACCCTTATTATTTCATCTTCTTCTGCTCTTATTATGGTAGCCATCACCGGTATAACCTTTCAAATAAATCAATTTGATATATATTCACCTTATCAATATTTAAGTCTCTGTGTTACTAAAAAGCCTCCTTTAATATTATGTGCCAATAATACATACCATCAGAGACTTATAGATATTAAAAAAACAGATCTTATTCAATATGATTTACCTTATCTTTTTAAAAATGATACTGAACAGATATTGATAGTAGGCAGTGGCACAGGTAATGATGTAGCTTCAGCACTGAAACATATGGCAGGGGAGATTGATGCTGTTGAAATAGATCCTGTTATATTGAATTTCGGTAAAATGCTTCACCCGGATTCGCCGTATCAATCGGGAAGGGTTAAAGTTATTACGGGAGATGCCAGATATTATATAAAAAATACCGATAAAAAATATGATCTTATTGTTTATGGTTTACTTGATTCTCATACATTGCTTTCCGGTATGTCAGCAGTCAGATTGGATAGTTATGTTTATACAGTGGAAGCCTTTCGTGAAGCAAGAAGCCGTCTTAAAAATGGAGGTATAATAAGTTTATCTTTTGCTGTATTAACTCCTGAAATAGGACGTAAATTATATATTATGCTGGAAGAAGCTTTCGATGGACAGAAACCTCTTGTTTATCAAACAGGTTACGATGCCAGCTGTCTTTTCCTGACAGGTGAAGGAATAGAGGAATATAAAAAAACATTTGTAAAACCATCGGCATTGAATGATGTGACAGAATTTTTTTCAGATAGTAAAATAATGGCAGATAAATCAACTGACGACTGGCCTTTCCTTTACATGCCCGTAAGAAAATATCCTTTTTCATATGTTATTATGGTTATCCTTCTTCTGATTATTTCGGTTATTTTTATTTTTCAATATTGTCCCGATATAAACCATGGATTTTCAGGCTCCTGTTTTTTTCTTGGTGCAGGATTCATGCTTGTAGAAACCAAAGGTATAACTGAACTGGCTCTTGTTTACGAAAGTAACTGGCTCGTAATAGGAATTGTGATTTTATTCATTATTATTATGGCTTTCCTGGCAAATCTTCTGGTTATCAAAAAAATTACTCCTCCTGTTCCTGTAACATATTCTTTACTATTTATTTCCTTGATTGCAGGCCTGACCATTCATTCTTTGAATTTAATCACCTCTGTTCCATGGCTTAACACCATACTTGTGACAGTAATTCTTACGATACCGCTGTTCTTTTCTGGTTTTGCTTTTTCATTCGAATTAAAAAAATCCAGTTCTGTTCCTGTTTCTCTTTCTTCAAACCTTCTCGGTGCTATGCTGGGAGGATTTCTGGAATATAATTCCATGTATTTTGGTTTCCATGCGTTATATTTTCTTGCACTTGCTATGTACGGTCTTGCATTTATCTGTTCTATGAGAGACTTGAAGAAAACTTAGTACCGCAACAGGTAAATTGGTACCCAAAAAATATGGAACACGCTCCTGTCCCTGTCCGGGCTCTGGAGGAAAAGAT
>JBEHWP010001183.1:0-1597 GCA_040217665.1 Vulcanimicrobiota bacterium | reverse complement strand
ACCATCTAAACAATTTATCAACTTGACCGAATAGAATTATTTATGCTATACTATAGAAAATTACGATAAAGGATCTTATTTATGAAAAAGTTAGACTTAGAATTATGTAAAAAACTAAGAGAAAAAGGCCATACTTATAAGGAAATAGGTGAATATTTCAAGGTGAGTAAACAGGCAGTTTTCGACCTTCTTGATAAAGCCGGCGTTAAAAGCAATAAAGGAAAATATTCTCAATATTACAAAGAATGGGAAAGGCTTTACAAGGAAGGTATAGGGGTACATAAGATAGCTGAAAAATATGGATGTTCTCGCGGTGCAGTTCATAATTATCTAACTAAGAAATTCATAATAGAGAGAGGTCAATTAATGAAAAAAAGAGGCACGCAAAAGCCCGCCCCTGAAGTTATACCCACAGAAGGGAAAGAGTGATATTATGCCGAAAAAGAAAACCTCCATAGGGGGACAGATAGATGAAAGATTTGATAGACTGGAAAATAAAATTGATAATTTTGAGAAAAAAACTGAAATAAAGTTTGACCAGATGGATAAACGCCTTAATAGAATAGAATTTGAAATAGTAGATATGAAGGTAACGCAAGGACAAATGTTATCTACTCTTAAGGAAATGTCAGAACAGCAGAAAACAATGGTAACACAGGTGGTAAATCTGGTTACTACTGTAGAAGGAATAAGGCAGGAAGTGACCGCCATAGGTGAACGCGTAAGACAGCACGAAGATAAATTAGAAAGCCCTGCAAGATAAGTGCTATTATTGGATTAAGCAATCATAAGGATAAGAGAAGGAATTGAAAAAGGAAAAATTGAAGCCGCTGATGGTTCACGCAGGTATATGCAGAAAAGAAATAGCAAAGATACTCGATATAGGTGAGAATGAGTTTTAACCGGAATAACATAAATTTAAACGGAGGATCTACCATTGACCCCATCTGTTCTGGTTGTAGATGATGAAAAATCTATAGTGGAATTTATTGAATTAAACCTCAAAAGACAGGGGTTTACTGTTTTAAAAGCCTATACGGGACAGGAAGGTGTTAATATTGCCAGGGAAAGCAACCCTTCTGTCATTGTCCTGGACGTTATGCTCCCCGATATAGACGGATTTGAAGTGTGCAGAGCTATAAGGGAATTTTCTATGGCTCCCATCATAATGCTTACTGCAAGAGGAGAAGACGTGGATAAAATAATAGGTCTCGAAATGGGAGCAGATGATTATATGGTAAAGCCCTTTAACCCCAGAGTACTGGCAGCAAAAATAAATGCCATGTTAAGGCGTCTTTCAGTGAAAGTATTGTCTTCTCCCCCATCATCTATTATAATAGACGATATTAAAATGGATTTAATCAACAGAACACTCTTTAAATCGGAAACACAGATAGAACTTACGCCCAGAGAATTCGACCTGTTAAAATTTCTGGTTCAAAATCCCAATAAACTCTTAAAACGAGATGAAATAATTGAAGAAATATGGAAACAGGAATATGTAGACCATAGATCGGTAGATGTACATATAAGAAGATTAAGAGAAAAAATAGAAAGAGATCCCAATAATCCGGAAAAAATATTGACTATATGGGGT
>JBEHWP010001182.1:0-1602 GCA_040217665.1 Vulcanimicrobiota bacterium | reverse complement strand
GCAAAAGACATAAGTTCTGCGGCTGATTCTAAGTAAGGAGGAAGTATGAAAAAACATATAGGGCATAAGCTCATCTCTTTAGTCTGCATCAGTTTATTTATGACCCTTTTGTCAGGTTGTGGGAAGACAAACCAGGCTGCAAAAACCATAGAGACTGGAAAAGATGATTTCTTTGTTTCAAATCTTGAATCTGTTATTAAAAGCCAGTCTGGTACCTACCACCGTAATCCAGAAGGCTTTCTTTATTTTTTTGACACTGCCTCTGAAAAGGATGTAATTGTTTGTAATAAAGCAAATTGTAAACACAGTTCATGGAATGAAAATACCCCAGCTGAAGAAAAATGCAATGCCTATATTCCTTCAGCAGCTTATCTGACTGGCTTTGTTATTAATAAGGAACTATACATATTTGAACCTGATCTGACGGATACCGGACAGAGCATCCTTCTGGTCAGATCCAATCTGCACAGGGAGGAAAAACAGACTGTTGCAAAAATAAAAGCACAATTTATACAAAGTTATGCTGTTAAGGGTGAATGTCTTTATATAACAGGAAACTGTGGAATAAAGGAAGAAAAAGATGGCATTATCACAACCGGGAGAGAAACTGCTTCAAACCTGTATAAGGTGAATTTAAAAACAGGTGAAACAACAGCTTTATTAAAAGATCAACTAAATTACAATGGGGGTATGGAGGTATTATCTGCAAGGGAAAATGATATCTATCTTAATTATAATTTTTTTGAAAAAGAATTTGATGGTACTAATTTTAAAGAGGCTATACATCATAATGAATTTTACAGATATAATATAGAAACCGGAAGTTATGACAGGGTTTTTGCGGATTTCGATGATTATTATATATATGATGCGGTATCCTACAATCATAATATTTTCATAATGTTAAGATCATCACAAAAAGATAATGCGGGAGAAGAACCTACATGTATTCTGGCTAAATATGATCCTGATGATGACAGGCTGGAGAAACTTAAGGAATGCAGTGATGGCGCTTTTCTGCTTTCAGACAGTGCCATATACAAAGAAAAAGGTAAGGATAATTATTCCTATATGAAGTATGAAAATCAAAAGAGCCGGGAATTAAAGAATCTGGATCTAAATGCTGATTTCATCGTTGATGCCGGGGATTATGTTTATATTCAGCATAATAAGGACATGACTTATTCCATGATGTCAAAAGATGATTTTTACGCAGGAAGGAAAAAGGAAATAACCATACATTAACTTGAAAATTCAAGTTTACTTCATGGACTGGAGGCATACAATGGTTTTAGAAATAAAAGAGATTAAAAAGAATTATGGGAGAAAAACAGCGTTAAATAATGTGAATTTAACGCTTACACCTGGCATTCATGCACTTCTTGGTCCCAATGGTGCAGGAAAAAGCACCCTGATGAACCTGATCACAGAAAATCTTATTCCTGATAAAGGCAGTATCTATTATGACAAAAAAGAAATTCATTCCATGGGTAAGAACTATCGTTCAATTCTGGGATTTATGCCACAACAGCAGGGACTTTATGATAATTTTACTGCCTATGGATTTTTGTCTTATATAGCTGCACTGAAAGGGATGGATAA
>JBEHWP010001181.1:0-1605 GCA_040217665.1 Vulcanimicrobiota bacterium | reverse complement strand
ACACATTGTGAAATTATATTCTAACTATTTTATATGAAAAAGGCAAGTTTAATTTAAATGTATAGGAATTTTGATAGTGCTTTTTTACGATCTGCAGCCGACAGCTTATCAGTCTATAAGAACAGGTTTATCGGAAGATCCTGGCAGTGGAAAGGTATGGGGTGACTTTTCGGATAGGTTCGTCAATGAGGTAAGTTATTTGTTAACTGCAGGTTCTGCTCATAAGGTCCACCAGAACTATGGCAGTAACTGCTTCTACTATAACAGGTATCCTGAGGGCTATACAGGCGTCATGCCTTCCTGCAGTAATGACTTCGGCAGGTTTTCCTGTAGTTAAATCCACTGTCATAAGAGGTTTTTTTATACTGGCAGCAGGTCTTACGGCAACTCTGAAGATAATTTCATTCCCGTTGCTTATTCCACCGTTTATACCTCCTGAATGATTGGTTTTTGTTTTACCGTCTATATTTATTATTTCATCATTATACTCACTGCCGGACATTTTACTGCAATTGAAACCTTCGCCAAACTCTATAGCTTTAATACCCGGTATAGAGAAAATTATATGGCTCAAAACAGCTTCCAGGGAATCAAAAAAAGGATCTCCTACTCCCGGAGGTAGCTCTGTCACTCTGCATTCTATTATTCCTCCCAGAGAATCACCATCAGAGATTGCTTTTTCCAGGACTCTGTCAAAATCTTTACTGCCTCCTATTTCCAGTATTGTGGCGTTTATTTTAATAGTTTTTAGAATTTTTTTTGCCACTACACCTGCTGCTACAAGAGCTACAGTGAGTCTCCCTGAAAAATGTCCTCCTCCTCTGTAATCATGGAAGTCTTTAAATTTCTGCCATGCAACCATATCGGCATGGCCCGGTCTGGGTGTATCCTTTATTCTTTCATAATCGCATGAATTTATGTCCTTGTTTTCAAAGACAATTAAAACAGGTGTTCCTGTCGTTTTCCCATTGAAAATACCGCTTCTGAGCAGGGGAAAGTCGCTTTCTTTTCTGTCAGTTGTTCCTTTAAAACCGCTTTTTCTTCTTTTAAGATCAGGAGTAAAGTCATGTTCCTCTATAGAAATACCGGGAGGACAGCCATCAATGACCACCCCGATCCTTTCTCCATGAGATTCTCCAAATATGCTTATTCTGAAATTTCTTCCGAATGTATTCATAAGATTAATCGTGACGCGTGACGCGTGGAATAATACTGAATTTTAATCCTTGAAAAATATTTTATATATTATATCATATTTTCTAATTACTGCACCAGGTAAATTAGTAACCATTTTATCAGCTTCTTCCTGACAGGCTCTTACGAAGAAAAATAATTTGCCTTATATCATTTGTTTTACAGACAATAAATTAACCCTTATTTAATTTTTAATACTATAGAAAAAACTAATTTTTCTTCTCCATAGCCTGCCAGGCAGAAGCTTTTTACGGATTGTTACCCAAAAAGTATGGAACACGCTCCTGTCCCTGTCCGGGCTCTGGAGGAAAAGATATGCCGTATTAAAAGAGAGTTATAAATTATATAGACGCAAAATATTAACAGTCTGCAAAACCAGTTTGCCACGCAACAGGATCATATCTTTTCCGG
>JBEHWP010001180.1:0-1606 GCA_040217665.1 Vulcanimicrobiota bacterium | reverse complement strand
AAATTAATAATGAAATGTAATCTTTTTTATATTATTTCACACCACCATGTATTATTATAACTATAAATTATAGTATATTAAAAACTCAGGAGAACAATCATTGCGAAAAGAAACTGACAGAACAAAGAAACTTCACGATGAGATTGAATTGCTTCAAAGCCCTGAGCTTGAAGAGAAAGGGGCAAAAAAATTTCATGAAGATTATTGAATTTCTTCCTTTCCCTGTAGTTATTCTGGGGGAAGATTCGAAAATTCAATACATAAATGCAGAGTTTATAAAGGTATTTGGCTATACACTTCAGGATATACCTACGGGGAAGGAATGGTTTACCCTTGCCTATCCTGACAGGGAGTACAGAGAAAAAGTTATATCAGACTGGGAAGAAAGCATGGTGGAAGTTGACATTTGTAAATCTGTAATCAGAAACTTTGATGTAATGTGTAAAGATGGCCGTATCAGAAATATCCTCTTTCATCTGGTAAAACTGGAAAACAATAAATATTTTATCATTTCTGAAGATATTACGGAACGAAAAAAATTACAGGAAACACTCAAACAAAAACTTATATTTCTTACTGAACCTGTTGTAGATACTGATAATATAACTTTTCGCGATCTATTCCATATAGAAGAAATACAAAGAATTCAGGATACTTTTTCGGAAGCTACAGGTGTGGCATCAATTATAACTGAAATTGACGGTACTCCCATTACCAGACCGAGTAATTTCTGCAGACTCTGCAATGATATAATAAGGCAAACACCGAAAGGAAGAGCAAACTGTTACCATTCTGATGCTGTGATAGGGAAATACAATCCTTCAGGTCCCATTGTTCAGCCATGTCTGAGCGGTTCATTATGGGATGCAGGAGCAAGTATCAGAGTAGGTAACAGGCATGTGGCGAACTGGCTCATAGGACAGGTAATTAACGAGGATATGAACATGGAAACGATGATGGCCTATGCAAGGGAAATAGGAGCAGACGAGAAAGAATATTACAGGGCATTAAAAGAGGTAAAAAGGATGCCAGTAGAACAGTTTAAAAAGGTTTCGGAAGCTCTCTTTCTCATAGCGAATCAGCTTTCTTTGCTTGCCATGCAGAATATCAAGCAGGCAAGAGATATAGCAGAAAGAAAAAAGACAGAAGAACAATTACGAATGAATGAAAATCGCCTTAAAACCCTTTTGACCCTGGGAC
This sequence comes from Vulcanimicrobiota bacterium, assembly GCA_040217665.1. Lineage (GTDB taxonomy): Bacteria > Vulcanimicrobiota > SpSt-956 > SpSt-956 > JAKJGF01 > CALARM01. Next base: position 406 of record JBEHWP010001180.1, on the reverse strand, counting down.
GTATGCAGGAACGGCCTCTTGAGGAAATTCTGGACTTTACGATGGAAAAGGCAGTGGAACTTACAGGAAGTAAACTCGGATATCTGGCTTTTTTAAATGAAGATGAAACAGTTTTAACCATGCATTCATGGTCAAAAACTGCCATGAAAGAATGCGCCATGTGCCAGTTTCCCTCAGTCTATAAGGTTGCCGAAACAGGGCTATGGGGAGAAGCTGTAAGACAGAGAAAGCCTGTTATAACAAATGATTATAAAAAAGATAATCCTGCCAAAAAAGGCTACCCGCCGGGACATGTTGAATTAAAAAGGCATATGAATATCCCTGTTTTCAGCGGTGATAAAATAGTTGCTCTCGCAGGAGTGGGTAATAAAGGAGATGATTATGATCATTTAGATGTTCAACAGCT
>JBEHWP010001179.1:0-1606 GCA_040217665.1 Vulcanimicrobiota bacterium | reverse complement strand
GGATGGATTTAAAGCTATTGCTCTGGAAAGATATTCACCGGCTTTATCATACTCTTTAATCATAAGGAAAATATAGCCGAGATTGGCAAATATTTCCGGTGAAGAAGGATTAATTACAACTGCCTTCTCAAGTTCTTCTATAGCACGTTCATACTGGCCTTCTTTTGCATAGAGAACTCCTAAACTGGCATGACCGTTAAATAATTCTTCCTTATCTCTGCTTTTATTACCGTTATCGGGTTTTGATAAAGAGGGATCTTTCGCCATAGAATTATGTCTCCTGCAATTTTTCTGTATACAGATGGTGATAAATCAAGGTCTCATCTTCGGGACATTACTGATTGTTTAATTTTATATTCCATATCCTTTATTCTCTTCCTGATTTCCCCGGTATCTTCCGGTTCACCGAGGCTCAAATATATTTCCATTTCATCTATAGCTTTAAGGAACTCCCCTCTTTTCTGATAAAGAACTCCAAGATTACGATGGGCTTCCGCTATATTTCTGTCCAGTTGTAAAGCCCTGTAATAATAATCTTCTGCCTTATCAAGCATATTCAGGTCATTATACACTGCACCGAGATTTGAATAGGCTATGGCATAATCAGATTTCAACTGTATGACCTCTTCATATTGCCACATGGCTTCATGTAATAATTTCTTTGTATAATATATATTTCCGAGATATAAATGAGCCTCAGGATAGGACAGATTCCTGCTTATAGCAATTTTAAGATATTCCTCTGCTTTATCATAGAAGTGTTCCTGTTCATAATAGATCATTGCAAGATTAAAATAAAGATCAGGCGAGGTAAATCCCATTTCAAGAGCTTTTTCCAGGGAAGTTCTCGCAGCTTTATATTTATTCAATCCCATGTATGACATACCGAGCCCGTAATGACCTTCAGGAATATCATTTTTTATGGTAATCAGATTTGAATAATTTATAGAAGACCCATCAAAATCTTTTTTCATAAGTAGTAGTTTTCCCAGGTGTAAATATGCTTCAATGTGGGATGGCTGATTTTTTATCACCTTTCTGTATTCTGTTTCTGCAAGACAGTTAAGACCTTTTTTCTCATAGGCCTGAGCCAGATAAAAATGGCCGTCTATTCCGGAAGGATCAATACGAATAGCTCTCTGATAATGCCTTATACCTTCATCCATATTACCATGGTCAATATAATAACGTCCCAGTTCAATATAAGGGGCAGGTTCATTCGGTATAACAGTTATCTGTGCTTCAAGCCTTCTTTTCTTATCTTCCTCTTCCTTTTTATCCTTAAATGTTACAAATCCCTCTTCCTCATCCCTGTCTTCAGGTGAAATAACAGCCGGTGCCAGAGCCAGATCGTCATTACCGAACACTATTTTTTCAGGAGCAGTAGCAAGTAACCTGACTATTTCCTGTTTTTCTTTTTCATTTACCTTCTGTTCTTTACAGAGTCTTGCAAGATTGGCTTTTGCCTGCATAAATTCAGGGTTCAGTTCTACCGCTTTCTTAAAGTTTTCTTTTGATTTATTGAAATCCCCTTTCTTATAATAAACTATACCCATGTTGGAATAGGCTTCCGCATAATCAGGGTCAATGGAAATAGCTTTATCAA
>JBEHWP010001178.1:0-1614 GCA_040217665.1 Vulcanimicrobiota bacterium | reverse complement strand
CTTGTAGGTGCTACCAGATGGTTTATCAGATGGCCTTTTATTCTGGAAGGTCTGGTCTATGGTTTTTCAGGTTCTGTTGTAGCGGTTGCTATTCTTTCTTTAATTTATAGCTATGTTTCAGCTTCTATATTAAGCAGTCTTCCTTTTATACCTATGATACCCGGTCTATCTCCCTGGATGGCAGGTTTTCTGGTAATTACAGGACCTGTTATAGGATTTCTTGCCAGTTTATTTTCTTTAAGCAGATTTTTAAAGGTCTGAATTAAGAAAGAGTGAAAAGTGGTGAAGGGTGAAGAGTGAAAAAAATTTTTTTAAAAGAAGGAGAATATTTTTTTTTGTAGAATCTTCTCTATCCGAATTGCCACAAAAAAGCAACATCATAAAAAACCACAAAGAGGCTTTTGAATTAATGAAGAAACGAATTTATTCCAGGAGGTCTGTTGTGATAATACAAAAAGTAATTGTTTTTTGTTTGTTTTTATTCCTCTCTTTTTCTCCTGCTTTTTCAGATAATCTTTCAGATAAAAAAGAAGAACTTAAAGATATAAAATCTCGGATTTCAGAAGGAAAAGATAAGATAGAAGAAGCCAATGAAAAAGAAAAAGTTTTATCGGAAAAACTCCGCAAACATCGCTCTCTTCTTTATTCTGCCATGAAAGAAGTTGATAATGCTTCGTTAAAACTGAAAGGGACAGAAAAAAAATTGAAGGCTTTAAAGGCGGAATTGAGGCTTTCTGAAAAAGTTTATGCAAAACATCAGCGTGAACTTGATAAGAGATTGCAACAAATATATGAAGATATGGATCCTTCTTATATAACTGTCCTGACAAAATCTAAAAATTTTTCTGATTTTTTGAATACCTATTATTATCTTCAGATGATTGTTCAGGATGATGTTTCTATTCTGAAACAGATAAGGAAAGAAAAAGAGGAAGTCAATAAAAAGAAGGTAGCGGTAGAAAGCCGTTATAATCAGGTTTTGAAATTAAAAAAGCAATTAAATGATAAAGAGAATAAACTTGCCGCCGTGGTAGCAGATCAGGAATATTTAATTGCTCTTCTGAATGATGAAAGAAAACAGTATACTGATAATGTTTCGCACCTTGAAGACGAAGCACGGACAATGAAACAGGAAATAGATGCTATTATAAATAAAAATAGTTATTCCTATGGCAGTACTGTTTCCTATAAGGGAAACGGTTCTCTTTCCAGATGGCCTGCTGCAGGCCCTGTTACTTCTCCTTTTGGTTGGAGGGTTCATCCTATTTACGGTGAATGGAGATTCCATGCCGGTGTTGATATAGGTTCCGATTTTGATACTCCCATATATGCAGCAGGTGACGGAGTGATTATAAGTTCTGACTGGCTCGGAGGCTACGGAAATACCATTATGATTGATCATGGCGGCGGCGTAGTTACACTTTACGGACACTGTGCAAGTCTTGCAGTTTCTTACGGACAGCATGTAACTAAAGGACAGCTTGTAGCTTATGTGGGAAGTACCGGTAACAGTACAGGTCCCCATCTTCATTTCGAAGTCAGGCAGGATGGTGTGGCAGTAGACCCGTGCGGGTTTGTTAATTGATACAGGGATTTATATGAGAATCGTAACGC
>JBEHWP010001177.1:0-1616 GCA_040217665.1 Vulcanimicrobiota bacterium | reverse complement strand
TATGAAGAGACTAAAGATATGAGTAAAGAGGAGTTAGTTGAGTTTTTCAACGACAATACAAAAGAATTTCTGGATACTATGGGTTATAAAAAAAATCCGGTAAAAGAAGGTATTTATAAATTAGAAAAAATAAATGTTGTTACGCCCGCATAAAATTACGGGTTATTCAGGCACTCATCATGATTATCCAGATTTCTGAGCCTGTATACATCATCGACTATATCAAAAGTAAATCGGTAATGTATATCCACTCTTACTTCCCAGATATTATTAACTCCCTGCATTTTCTTTGTATGTAATGATGGATGATAGGGATCCCGGCAGAATAATCTTAAAGCCTTTTCCACTTTTTTCTTCAACCTGACGTCAAGCTTCTTAAAAGCCTCTTTGAAGCTATCTGATCTGCATATCTTCATGAATTCAAATCCTTTATCAAATCTTCAACATTCTTAAAATCCTTACAATTACCATCCTTGAAATCCCTGTCAGCTTCTTTCTCTCCTTCCTGCCATCTTTTACTGAAAAACCACTCTTCATCTCTATTAATAACCTTCTGAGGAGTTAAAATAATTCTGTTGCCTTCAACCTCAACAGCCAGTAAATCATGCTCTTTTAACTGCAATGTTTTCCTTATATCAGCAGGCAGAGTTAATTGATTTTTCTTTTGTATCTGCAATAATTTCATAAAATCACCTCTATTCCGAATTCCTGTTATACGGAATTTCCGTCATATCTATTATATAATATTTTGCTAATTTTTCCTATATATTATACTCAGGATTTCAAATTAAGGCGTGTGATAACATGTATTCTACATATGTTATGTACCTGGCAAACCGGAATTATTTATAAACTATATAATATAAAGGAATTATGTATTTACTGTATATATATTATCTGTTATACTATATATGAAAGAAGGTGTTTATATATGCCAAAATTAAAAGAGCATGAGAAGCTTATTAATTTAAAAGTAAAGAAGGATTTTCATTACAAATTAAAATTACAGGCATTAAAAGAAAATACCACTATGCAGGCTTTAATAACGAAGGTAATGGGACAGTATATTTCAGAGGAAGAAGAAGAATTAATAATAGAGCCTGTTAATGAGGAAGAACTTACTCAGGAAGAAAGGGATGCAATAGAACAGGGCAGGAGAGATATAGAAGCTGGAGATTATCAGGACTTTGAAGAGGCTTTTAAAGATTTATTATGACAGTAAAAATAAGTAAACAGGCCAGGAAAGACATATTTAAATTAGATAAGGCTATTATTCATAGAATTTATAAGGCTATTGGTAAAATGAGGAAAGATATTGCAAGGTTTAAGAGGTTGAAAGGATCAGGCAAGACAAATAGTTTAAGAGTAGGAAACTACAGGATTATTTTTGAAGTAATAGGAGATAGTATAAATATTCTTAATGTAGAACACAGGAGAGAGGTATATAGAGATCTGTAATAACTTTATCAGAGAATGAGGCTAAATGGAATGAATACTTCAGCAGTTAAACCCGGAATGAGCCTTATTAATGAAGTATGGTTCGGCGAGGACATGTTGCATGTGAGACTTTTAGATGGAAGGGAAGTCAGTGCTCCTGTTGAATGGTTCCCGTTATT
>JBEHWP010001176.1:0-1616 GCA_040217665.1 Vulcanimicrobiota bacterium | reverse complement strand
CCCTTATATTTTTTTGCTATTTCCTGAATTTCAGGGTTCATAAGGACATTAAGCTTTGAAAACTTCTGCTGTTTCATCGTCATAGGAATTAAAAATGTGTAGATTAAAAATGTAAATATAATAATACATAAACCGATATTCTCAATTCCGAATGTTCCGCTTAAAAACTTGAAAATCCCATTAAAAACCCATCCCAGAACCTTTGCAACTGGTCCTATGATCGGTGTGCTGCTCTGTGTTAATAATACTCCCAACAAATTATTGTCCTCCTTATTTTTATGGAACGGGATCGTATCCGCCTTTTGCAAACGGATTACACCTAAGCACTCTCCATACTGTCAAAATAGTCCCCTTAAAAGCACCATATTTTTCTATCGCTTCTATGCCATACTCAGAGCATGTCGGCGTATAGATACAATGCGTTGTTATCTTTAAAGGGGATAAATATTTTCTATAAAACTTAATTAAATAAATTAAAATTTTTTTCATACTCAAAATGATATCTTCTCTCTCATTATGCCATGAAGTTTTCCTAAATGAAGCAATGCACTCTCAATTTCCTTATAGCTTTTTCCTTTTGCATTGCCTCTGGCTACTATCACTATGTCTAAACCACTATTAAACATATCATCGTGAAGCCGGTAACTTTCTCTTACCAATCTCGTAATCCTATGCCTTACGATACTGTTGCCAACCTTTTTGCTTACTGAAATCCCAATTCTGTTTCTGTCCAGATTATTTTCGGCAATATACATTACAAGATATTTATTCGCATAAGACTTTCCGGTTTTATAAACTGTCTTAAAGTCTTCATTCTTTTTAAGCGACTCCGACTTCTTCATCTCCAAACACTCCCATTCTTATTTCAGGGAAAAGGTATCTACACTTTAATCCTAACTAACACTACGAATATTACCGATATTTATTTATTGCATAATTACAAATACCCTGCCCTAAGGCAGGGATTATTAATAGAAGAAAAGGCCACAAATATGCGGCCTACGCTGATAATTTTTTTCTTCCTTTTGCTCTTCTGGCAGCTAATACTTTTCTTCCGCCTGCTGTACTCATTCTTTCTCTAAATCCGTGAACTTTAGCTCTTGATCTTTTCTTAGGTTGGAATGTCATTTTCATTGTTTAAGGCACCTCCTTTAAATATAAACCAAATATCTATCATATATGGTAAACATAATATCACAACAATAAGAAGCTATAGACTTTTTATTGTATGCTCGCGTTTAAAAATATCATTTCAATTATATTCATATATTGGTGTTACGTCAAGTAAATACTGAGATTTTTTTATTTTCGCATCTAAATAAGCCCTCTTCACTTATAAGGTATAAAGAGCGGCAGGTGCTTTTCCTTCTGAACATTCATTTTAACGCCGCCAAGAATACATTTCCTGGCTATAAAAAAAATTAATTCTGGTAATTTTTATCCCGCGACGAAAGTCGCGGGGTTTTTTGGAGGAATTTTGGGGCTTTTTTTGATTTTCAACACCTTTATTTTATTAACAGGTGATTTACATAATGTTATCCACATTTTGTGCATAACTTGTGTATAACTTTTTAAAAACGTGTGTAAAACTTTTTTCTATGTTCAAAAAACCTTTA
>JBEHWP010001175.1:0-1619 GCA_040217665.1 Vulcanimicrobiota bacterium | reverse complement strand
AAAAAGTTCCTCCCGTAACAAAAACAGGTACGGCAAATAAAATAAAACATAAAGAAACGCCGTTAAAAATTGAAATGACTTCAGATACACCTGCATAACGCCAGACTTTTCCATAAAGACCGAAGAAATAAAAGATAGTTATACAGAATAAAACAAAGACAATAATCTTTATTAATTCTATACCTGAAACCCATTTCAACATCAGATAAAGACCGCCGTCTTCTTCAAAAAATCTGATTAAAAATGCCAGAAAAATACCTGAAGGTATAAGAATGATATCCAGTATAATTAAAAAAAATTGTTCCTGCCAGTTAAACATGTCAGCTATCAGCTATCAGCTATCAGCTATCAGCTAAAAAATTCGTCACATTCAATTACCTGTAAAAACATTACCGATAGTTAATGCTAAAAGCCTGTAAATTTTCCCTTTCTTTATAAACTATATTATTTCTAAATGTTTTTAATGTCATCCCTTGCTTCATAAATATTATATATAACAGCTGAAACAGTTTTTATCATATCTTCAGTCATAGATGAATAAATAGGAAGACATATTACCTTTTCCGATACTTCATCTGTAAAAGGCAATTTACAGGTCATATCTATATTTTTGAGGGCTTTCTGACGATGATTCGGATAAAAATATTTCCTTGTAACTACTCCTTCTGCTTCAAGGGCTTTATAAAGTAAATCTCTTGAGAGACAGAAGGAAGGTTCTATTAAGATAGAAAAATCCTTATAAGAACTCTTACCGGAAGGATTGATTTTCTGAAAAGAAATACCCGGTATATGGGAAAGATATTGCTTATAAACTGAAGCCAGATGATTTCTCAATTTTGCATTTTCATTCAGACGTTTAAGAGAATAAATACCGGTTAAAGAGTTAAATTCTGCAAGTCTGGCATTAAGTCCTTTAAAGAGGCAGTCATAATCTCCGGGATTCCCGTATTCAATACCGGTTCTTATTTTTTCTGCCAGTTCTCCGTCTTCAGTAGTTATTACACCGCCTTCACCTGTGACCAGGAGTTTGGTAGGACTTGTAGAGAAAACCTCTGCATTACCGCATTTTCCAAGAGGTTTACCGTTGAGTTCGCTTCCAAAGCCATGGGCACTATCGAAAATTAACTTTAAATCATAACGTATGGCAATATCTTCCAGTGCCTCAACCTCTGCAGGATTTCCGAATACATGTACTGCCAGGATGGCAGAAGTCTGTGAAGTAATGGCTTCTTCTACTTTAGAAGGTATTACATTGAATGTTTCCGGATCACAGTCTACAAATACAGGTTTAAGGTTATTCCACATAATGGCATGAACTGTTGAAGGGAAGGTAAAACTTGGCACTATCACTTCACCTTTCAAATCCAGAGCATGAAGAACCACTATCAATCCCAGAGTACAGCTTGAAACTCCTATAGCATTATCTACAGAAAGATATTCTTTTAAATGTCCTTCATATTCTTTAAGATATTTGCCTTTAGTAAGCATACCTGATGAAAATATATCTTTCAACTGTACTTCCATATCTTCATAGGCAGGAAGTAATGGTTTAACAAAAGGTACGGGAGGTGAAAATGTGGGATTACCTCCTAAAATTGCAGGTCTGTTCATAAAATTTT
>JBEHWP010001174.1:0-1622 GCA_040217665.1 Vulcanimicrobiota bacterium | reverse complement strand
ATAAGGACTATTATGAAATCCTCGTTTAAATGCCGTATTTAATAATTCTGTAATATTTTTTGTATTTTCTGCGGATAAATTTCCTTTTAAGTTATTAAATTCTTCTTTAGCTTTATCTATAAAATAACAACCATCGCTATTATTAATGATATGCTCCTGGCAATCTTTTTCATATTTTTCACTATCGATAAAATTCCCTGAAAAATCATAAGCGTATTTTCCGGTTAATCGCCTGCTCTTTAAATATATCTTTTTTTCTACTTCGTTAATTTCATAAAAATCTGCTCCTCCGCCATCAATTTGCCATAAAAGAGTTTTGCTATAAAGGTTAAAAAAAGAAAAAGTACAACTATCTTTTCTGCTATTACTATTATGGGTGCTACAAACAGCAAAATTTCCTTCAGGAGAAAGACCTATATTGTTTATAAGGGCATTATACTTTTTATTTATTAATACTTCTCCTGATTTATCCATGGCATAAAACGTGCCTTTTAGTTTATCCAAATCATTTACTATGTAAAAAACAAAATTACCGTTATCAGAAACAATAAAATCACTACCTACATTTATTTTTTCGTTAAATTTCTTCAATAAAAATTTATTATTTTCTAACAACACGTATCCATTTTTATCTCCTATTGTTCCCCATCCTAAAAGATATTTTTTATTCTGTGATATAGAATAAACTCCATAAAAAGAACCTATAGTTACCATATCATCGTTAAAATTTATCTGTGTCATAAATCACCTTTTACAGAAACAGCTTTACCCTCAATACGAATATTTTCATTTAAGGGTATAATGTCGCCGGAGCCATTTATAAAAACCATACCCATATCGTTTATATTTCTTGCTTTTTTTAGGACACCTTTAGATATATCCGTTTCGTTATAATCACAAATGAGAACTATATCCCCAGGAGAACAGATATTTTGTTTTTTTATTAAAACATGCATTTTATCACAAATACCGCATTCTTTCATGCTATCACCGGAAACTTCTATAACAAAATCACCCTTCCCAATCCATTCTTCCGGCACAGAAATCATTTCATAAGTCTCTTCTGTCGGACAGGTAAAATTACCGCATTTTACTCCAGTGACAAGAGGGAGTTTGGCGGTAGATACCTTCATTCTTATTGCTCCAGGAGGCAGATCTTCTTTCTCTATCTCCTCCATTTGCCTTCCCTTTTTTACCAACTCATTAAGTTCGTTGAACTGCTGGAGGAAAAGCGGAGTCCGGTACTTCTCTCTTATTCTATTTATGGTTTCTTCGGATACTCGAAAGGCGGTTTTTTCGGCGGTTTCTTCTATTATTTCTTTTATGGAGGGTGAAGAGGTGTTTTCTGGAGAAGGGGCGTAAGTAGACTCACCGTAAATGCCAGGTTGAAAACCTATAATTTTTTTATCAGTTAATTCTAATTTTTCTTCTGGATATCCAGAGCCAGGTAATTCATTAGGAGAAAATTTCAAAACTTTTGATAATTCTTGAATAGTTGAAAGTTTAGGATTATGCTCATTATTTTCCAATCTACTAATTTGAGCAGTACTTATATTTGTCAACTCAGAAAGCTCACTTATAGTTAATTTTGCCTGTTCCCTTTTTTCTTTTAAAAATTCTCC
>JBEHWP010001173.1:0-1632 GCA_040217665.1 Vulcanimicrobiota bacterium | reverse complement strand
TACCTTCCCACCTGAAATGGATAATAATTTTTATCTGAAAAACCTTTCAACTTACAAGGAAGACAGGGAAATAATAAGAAAATTAAGAGACTTCTTCTCAAACAGTGAGTGCAGAAAAACCCTTAAAATACCTTTCTCCATAAATGAAAGATCCTTTCAGATATTCAATGATGAAAAATTCATTTCAGAAAAAGACAAAAATATACTTTCACGGCTGAAATTAGATAAAGAAAAACTGAATTACTACAATACTCCTGAGCCGTTTTTTTATTATATGCCGGCAGGTTTTATAGACCATATCCTTATTGTTGAAAATAAAGATACTTTTTTTACAATAAAGCGTTCCTTTCAGGACAGGGGAGATAATCTGATTGATAATATTCCTTTTAAAATGCTCATTTACGGCGAAGGCAGAAAGATAGAAGGCAGTGCAGGGTTCTTAAATGAAATAACTGGCTTTAATACAGGGAAAACAGAGATATATTATTTCGGAGATCTTGATTTTGAAGGTATAAATATCCTCACAGGCCTTATGAATAAATTTCCTGAATGGAATATAAAACCTTTTGTGTATTTATACAATAAAATGATTGATCTCTGTAAAGAACTGCCGGACATCAGAACTTCACAGACCCGGTGTGATATTGCTCAATTTTTATCATTTTTTGATATAGATAAGGCTGAACAGATTAAGGATATACTGTACAAAAATAAGTATATACCGCAGGAAGTATTATCTTATGAATTTTTTCGTTATTACAGAGGGTAATTATGTTTGAATTCCTTGAAGATTACAGAGTAAGAATGGAAAACATGGCTCCCTTTGCATGTCTTCACGAAAAATTAAGTAATGCAAAAAGATATGAACAATATAATATATTTACACTTACCTTTTCGACAATGCTTTTTATGCTTGACGGAATGATTAAAAATATAGGCAGTGACAGCATGGCCATTGCAGATTTTCTTCACGAATTAATATATGAAAATTATAAGGAAAAACTTACCTCTGATGAATCAATGGAAATCTGCCATTATATACTGTTTGATATACTTCAGAACAGCGGATTTACATATAAATACAAATATATGAATCCCTTTACTTCTCTTACCGAATATATAAATGTATCTCTCATTGCCCAGGATGAAGTTAAAATCGGAAGGCAGAAGGTAAAATATAAGCTCACCGATCAGGGTATGGAAATGCTCTTTATGACAAAAGAAGTCCATAAAGAACTCAGAATACCTGTTACTCAATTTTATCTCAAACAACAGATTGAAAAAGGGGTTTTCGATAAAGCCCTTCATATAGTTGATGATCTGAGTATTATGGTAAAACAGCTCAGGGAAAAAGTAAATGATATAGTAAGGAAAATAAAGATAAATGCTCTCAGTATAAAATTTTCCGAATATGAAGACATACATGAGAAGATATTTGAACAGTTTAAAAGAGATGAAGAAGAATTTAAAAATCTGGTCTTTCTTCTGGAGGAAAAGAAAAATATCATTGAATCGGTAAGTTCAGGCAAAAGGACAGAGGAAGAAAAGAAAGCACTCATATTATTATATGAAATATCTGAGAGGCTCGCCTTTATTGTTAATGAACATAAAAGACTGTTTATAGATAAACTT
>JBEHWP010001172.1:0-1634 GCA_040217665.1 Vulcanimicrobiota bacterium | reverse complement strand
AGTCTTTAGAAATTTTCTCGCCCAGTTCTTTAACCTTTGCTTCTATCTCTTCAGTAGAGAAAAGGACTTTTTTTACAATATTCATTTAGTATGCCTCCTTGTATTTATATGAAAATGATAAAGTCTTATGGTTTACTGTCTATTCATTTTCATATTTCGTTGTGACCGCTCCGGTCATGGTTGTTAGTGAAAGGTGAAAAGTGGAAAATCTTTCACTTTTCACTTTTCACTCTATAAAATTTACTTCCATATGGATAATTTCTTTACTTTCCCCTGTTACTTTAAACCTTTCGTCTATCCTCATACCGACAACCCAGAGTATATCTTCTCCTGATGTTATTACCGGTATTCTGTCTCTTTTATGACCGGGAATTTTTTCATCTATAAGGAAATCTTTCAGCTTCTTTTTACCTTTCATTCCCAGGGGAATGAATGTATCTCCCTTACGTCTGTTTCTTAATATAAGACGTTCCTGAAGCTTAGCTCTGTCGAAACGTGCTTTGAAAGGTGAATTATATGAAATGTCACTGTAATCTCTGATTTCTATTTTTACCTTTATCCCGAAAAAATCCGATATTGTCTCTCCCGGAACAGGGAGTGATTTTTCATATAATACAGGTTCTGACTCACAGGACTTTTTTGATAAAATTAAGGTTCCATATGATTTCCTTATTATAAGTCCAGGCAGCTTTAACAATTTCCCCGTTTCTCCGGCAAGTAATTTTATTATTCTTTCTATGTAATCATAATCTACGTCTGTAGAATTATTTAATATATTAAATATTGCGAGACGGAGGATTCTTCTTTTAAGGGCAAGATTATAATCTTCCAGCCTCTCTGCATTGAGTGTTAACTCTTCATCGGGAATTATTATGGTATTTAATGCTTTTTCTGCCAGACTGTCAAGAAATGCGTCTTCCGTTCTGAATATATGAATTGTATGTTCCAGCGCTTCCGAAAGGTTAGGGTTAAAATCTCTTTTTAATAAAGGTATCAGTCTGTGTCTTATTCTGCTTCGTAAAAAATTTTGATCCCAGTTTGTTTGATCCTCTCTGTAACATAACCTGTGATGTTCTGCATATAATTCTATCTCTTTACGGCCTGTATTAAGTAAGGGCCTTATGTATATTCCGTCTCTTACAGGCGTCATACCGGACAGGCCTTTAGGCCCCGCTCCTTTTAAAAGCCTCATGAAAAATGTTTCTTCCTGATCGTCAGATGTATGGGCAAGAGCTATTTTATCCCATTTCCCTTCCTTTACCAGAGAAGAAAAAAAAGCATATCTTTCACTTCTTCCTGTTTCTTCAAGACTTCTTCTTTCTCTTTTTGCTATACCCGGAACGTCTGCAGAGGATATAATAAAGGGCAACTTTTTTTCTTTCGCCAGATTTTCTACAAAGAGAGCATCTACTTTACATCCATAAGGTCTTACATTATGGTGAAAGTGGATAATACCGGTTTTAATATTAAGTTCATAAGCAAGTTTATAGAGTGCATCTAACATTACTACCGAGTCTATACCGCCGGAAACAGCAATGGCAACTCTGTCTCCGTTTGTTGTTAAATGCTCTTCAAGTATATAGGCCTTTAATTTATCGAGGAAGGTATCTTTCATAAGCCTGCCAATTAAAAAA
>JBEHWP010001171.1:0-1635 GCA_040217665.1 Vulcanimicrobiota bacterium | reverse complement strand
CTGTCCTTTATATAATCTGCTCTTTTTTCAATGCCCTTATTCCCTTTTACCTGCGTCGATAAAGAAGGATTATATGGTTTCATACCATGAATGATATGAGATTCGGATATAAATTCTCTGTGAATTACTACTTCATCTTTCGGTTCTGAAATACCTCTGAATGTGTTATTTCCCCTGTTTATTATAGATTGACTGTTTTTATGGTTAATACCGGTAATCATTACAGACAACACCCTTTCTTCAATAAAAATAGTTACAGAAAAAAATAAAAATGATAGGATACTAAAATAGCATGAGAAAATAAAGAATCTGTGGCGAAGCCACTTTATTTCTGGTTTTTTATAATATATCACAGGTTTCTGCAAAATACAATAGCTGTGGGTATATATTCAAGTGTTTCAAAAGAACGATTACGGTGAATGATAAATTTCTAAAAAATAAACACAGAATATCTAAAAAATAACATGATATTATCAATTTTCTTCATAAAATATGAATTATTTAAATTTTTATGGTTTTTCAGTGAATGATATTTATTTAAAATTTATATTATATAGTTCACTGCCTTGAGCCAATTAAAGAATATAAAAAAAAAATTTTTCTTTTGATTTTGTGAAATATTCTGAAAGAGGATTTTTGTAAAGAAGTAGAATAATAATTTTGATTGGATTTTTTTCTTTGACCTGTTAGAACTTAAGTTCTCGTGACGTGTAACGCGTAATGGGGTTAATCGCGCATCACGCATTACGAGCTATTATTTATGGATAGTTATGAAACTAACTGTTCTTCCGGGAAATTCTGAAAGAAGGAAGTAAAATGAGAAAAATCGTATTACTGTTAATTTTGATGTATCTTTTATCAGGTTGTGGTGCTGAAAAAATTAAAGAGATAAAACCTCTGGCAGTGTTCGGAGAAAGGGGAACAAAAGAAGGACAGTTTATGAATTTTGACGGTATAGCTGTTGACTCTAAAGGAAATATTTATGTGGCAGATATTAAAAAGGTTCAGGTCTTTGATGAACATGGCAAATTCATACACTCTATCGGTTTGAAAGAAGGATGTTTTAAAAATGAAGTAGTCGGGGTGGCTATAAATTCAAAAGATTTTCTTATATGTGCGGATCAGAATAATTACCGATATAATATATTTAATTCAGATGGTCATTTTAAATATTCTTTTGGTTCCCGCGGTACAGGAGACGGAGAATTTTTAAAACCTCAGGGTGTCTGTGTTGACGATAAAGATAATATCTATACTGTAGATAACGAAGCTGACAGGGTGCAGGTATTTTCCCGGGAAGGGAAATTTTTATTTAAATTCGGAAAAACGGGAAGCGGTAAAGGAGATTTTGACGAGCCGGAATCCATCACGATTTATAATAATAAAATCTATGTAGCAGACGAAGGGAACGGCCGTATAGAATATTTTGATATGACGGGAAGATTTCTGGGAGAAATAGGCAGACCTTCCGGAAATCCTATATCACTGCCTGACGGATATAGAAAAGAATATGAAAAAACTTATAAAAGTTATTTTTCCAGAGATGTAGAAGGAATAGTCTTTGATAAAGAAGGTTTCCTCTACGGAGCAAATGAAGACGAAGGAGTTATCAATTTATTTACGGAAAAAGGAGAC
>JBEHWP010001170.1:0-1645 GCA_040217665.1 Vulcanimicrobiota bacterium | reverse complement strand
CTTATCTGGAGCGGTACTTATCACTTTAATAATAGTTCCAGAATAATTATCATGAGTTGTGAACCGTGAATATAGGATTTTTTATCACCTCACGATTCACGACTTACTTTCTATAGTTATTTTACCTTTATTTCAAAACATAATGAAAACTTACCTCTTTCAGGAACAGGGCCATAAGCAACTTTTTCTCCGTCCAGATATACGGTCAGGTTTTTCCCGAACTCCGTCATATTTAAAGATGCAATGCTTTTTGTATCGGTAAATTCCATCCATATTTTATCATCACGATCACATGTAACTTTAAATTCTCCGGTACCGGGTAAATTTATATCTTTCCTCATACGATTCATTTTTGAAGAGTCTTTGTAAAGTACTGCACATAACTTATCACCTGCCGGCCATCCTTCTACCTTTGTTACCTCTATCTTTACAGTTCTTGCATTCGGGTCACTGCCGCCGCATCCGATAAGAAAAGTTAATAAAATAAATATTATTGTTATAGAAATTCCAAACTTCATAAATAGAAATTCCTTTCAATGTTATAATTTTAGTTAAGTAACTGCTCTTTACATCAGAGGACGTTTAATAAAATGCCCCTGCTCGCTTTTCACCAATCACTTTTTCTGTTCTCTTATTGCTTCCAGCACCTTTTCTGCCGTAAAAGGATATTCTCTTACCCATACGCCTATTGCGTCATATATGGCAGTCGCTATGGCAGGGGCAGCACCGTTTGTGGCAATTTCTGAAATTGATTTTCCGCCAAAGGGGCCGAGTTTTTCATCTACAAATACCAGTTCGGAACGGAAATCTTCCGGCAGATCCTTTATCATGGGAACTTTATAGTCAAGGAAATTTGGATTAAGACATTTTCCCTGTTCGTCAAAGATCATTTTTTCATAGAGAGTATGGCCTATACTTTTCAGAATCGCTCCGTACATCTGTCCGAGAGCCAGATCGGGATTTATGGGAGTACCGCAGTCCTGATATGCATGGAATGCTTTGACTTTCACAGTACCTGTCAATTCATTTACTTCCACTTTTGCGAAATGTGCTCCGTAAGGTATGGGAGATTCTTCTGTAGTGAAAGCCCCTGTTGCTATAATCTGTCCTGTACCTTTCCCGCTCTGTGTTATTCTGGCAATTTCTAAAAAGGTGAGTTCTTTTTCTGGAGACACAACTTTACCGGGATATACAAGTTTTAACCTGTCAGCAGTAGTATCTAAAATCTTTGCGCTTTCCTCTAAAATCTTTTTCTTCATGTCAAGAGCGGCATTATATGCGGCAGATCCTGTAAAGAATGTACCGCTCGATGCATAAGCACCTACATCAAAGGGAGTTACATCTGTATCTCCTGCTTTTACTGACACTTTATCCTGATCAACCATAAGGATTTCTGCTGCTACCTTTACAGCTACCGTATCAAGACCTGTGCCGAGATCTGCTCCTCCTATACAGAGGAAGAATGAACCGTCACCGAGCATATAAATCGTTGCATTTGCCGCATCAAGGCCGGGGAGACCGGAACCCTGCTGTATTATGCCAAAACCTTTTCCTCTTTTTAAATAGGGAGCATCTCCTTTTTCAGATTTGCCCCATCCTATGGAAAAATCTCCTCTGTCCAGGCAGTCACTCAGAGCACAGCTTG
>JBEHWP010001169.1:0-1648 GCA_040217665.1 Vulcanimicrobiota bacterium | reverse complement strand
TTATGCAACGGCAAGAGACGGTTTCTTCTTTTTAAAAAAAGCCGCCCATGTTCACCCGAAGTTTCACACGCCTGCAAATGCTCTTTTATTTCAGGCAATATGGGCTTCAATATTGACCATTACCAATAGCTACAGTGGTCTTTTAACATATGTGTCTTTCGCTTCTCTCCTATTCAGTTCAATGGCTGTATTCGGAATTTTTATATTCAGAAAAAACAAACCTCATATGGAAAGACCTTATAAAGTATGGGGCTATCCCGTAATACCGGCACTATATATTTTAATATCCATATTCTTTATAATATTTATTTTTCAGGGCGATCCGAGAAATTCTCTTTTCGGTCTTGGTCTTATAGCCCTTGGAATTCCCGTATATTACCATTTTATAAAAAAATATCCGAAAATTACTACACTATTACCTCATAATGAGTACAGGAAGGGAGAATGTAAAAATGAAAATTAAAGTCGAAAAACCGACAGAAGAACAGATTAAATCTCTTGGTATCGAAAACTGGAGCCCCTGGGAATGTGAGCCTTCTACATTTGACTGGCAATATCCCGACAATGAAACTGCCTATGTATTTGAAGGTCATGTCATAGTCAGAACTGAAGATGATGAAACAGAGATTAAAGGAGGCGACCTTGTCCATTTCCCGAAAGGTATGAAATGCACGTGGACTGTAAAGGAAAAAATTAGAAAGGTTTATACTTTTGAATAAGAGGCTCCCTGCAATTCTCTAAAGACTGGAAAAATATTTATTAATGAAAAAAAACAGTAAGACAGATTCAAAAAATGAAGTAATCACTTTAAACAGAGAAAACTTTATCTGGCTTATAAGTGATATATATAACTCATTGGATCTAAAAATCCTTAAAGACAGAATAGGCCTGTTAAAGGATTTTGTAGATTTTCCGGAACACTTTGATAATCATATTCTACACAGTACAACAGGAGAAACTGTATCGTTTCGCAAAGATTTGTTGAGTTCTGATCTTCACCAGATTCTGCAAACTATTACTCTTGAAAGGGCAAAATATTACCTTAAAAGATTATATGTATCGGCAGAAAAGACAAAGACAAAAAAAGTAAATGATATAAATCTGTACAGATGGAAAGAATATGATGAAATTATTACGGACAGCCTCTGGATTGTAGATAAAAGAGACAGATCGGGAGAACATCTGGGCTGGTACTGGGGCAATTTTATACCTCAAATTCCTCACCAGATGCTTCTCAGGTATACAAAAAAAAATGACTGGGTTCTTGACGGATTTCTGGGAAGCGGAACAACACTGGTCGAATGTCTGAGACTGGGAAGAAACGGTATAGGTATAGAGTTAAATCATCATATAGCAGAACAGGCAAAAGAACTTATAGAGAGAGAAGATAATAAATATAATATAATAACTGAAGTGATAACAGATGATAACAGGACATCAGACATTAAACCGGTAATGAATAGACATGGCATAAAATCTGTTCAGTTTCTTATTATGCATCCTCCCTATCATGACATAATAAAATTTTCCAGTGATAAAAGAGACCTGTCATGTGCCAGAAACACAAAAAAATTCCTCAAAATGTTCGCTTCTGCCGTTCAGAATTTAACGCCTTTTCTGGAACATGATCGTTATCTGGCTCTTGTCA
>JBEHWP010001168.1:0-1648 GCA_040217665.1 Vulcanimicrobiota bacterium | reverse complement strand
GGAAAGGATAAGGTTAGCCAATAGCTAACAACGTCGTTTTTTATAAAAATTATATATTTTTATAGATTTAATTAGACGGATGCAAATTATGACATCTATAAATGCATTAAGATTTAACGATTACTCTGGGATTATGATATGTGATGAACAGAGAAGCTGGAACCCTGAAGACATGAAGATTTATGTATCAGATAAAATAAAACCTGTTATACCTCAGGAAATCATCGATGAAATGGGTCTTGTGGCTGCCTATGGAAACACAGGGACTTCAACAATAGGTGATGAAATAAAATTTACTATTTCCAGAAAGCTTCATGAAGAATATAAAAATTTAAAAGAAAAAAATGACGGAAAAATACCTGAGAGGTTTAAGACAATGGAAGACTTATCCGAACTGGTATTCAGTATAATCACCGGTATGAAACATAACCATATATCACAGCAGATGAAAGGTCTCTACGGATTTGACTGTAATGATTATATAGCAGGAACTTACGAGAAAAAGGGAAAGAAAATAGAATTGAAAGATAAAGAAATACTGGAAGACTGCCAGAAATTTATGACATGGAAAGGCTCTATTCCCGATACAAAATCAGTCTTTATGAATGCAGGAGTCCTTGCAGGTTATGACGATAGTACAGGTTTTCGCATATTTCATTTCTCCATATGGAGAATGTATAAAGAAGAAGTTGATATAGCCTATGCGGCAGGCGGGTCAGGTTCTGATATGATGCAACTTTATCTGAGTGAATTCCTTGCAGGAAAATCTCCTCAGGAAAGAAGAGGAAATATTGACCCCCTGGAAGGAGCACTTACTATGGTGAAAGCTCTGAACATGGCCTGTGAAAGGAATTTCGGTGTAGGAGGATATTATAATATAATACTTTTTAACGGGAAAAATCCGAAAAATAAGCGCATGATAGAAATAAATGACCACAGAGCAAGGCTGGCCTCAGAAATAGGCATGGCCCATCATAATGAACTCATATCCTTTGATACTGCAAGAGAACTGACAGGAAAACTTCTCTTTGAAGGATCTTCTTTTGAAGAAGTAAACAACCTTCTTTTCAGGAATTGTAAAAATGAGAAGGAACTTTTACATGTCTTTAGAGGGTACAAATAATCAATAAAAACAAAACAATTCATCCATCTGAACCATACCGAGTTTTTCTGCAAGCTTTATGGAAGGCTCATGGCTTTCATCGGCAGTCCATGTAGGATATTTATTTATAAGAAATAATTCCTTTATAAGTGCTGTGGCACATTTATAGGAACTTTTTTTTCTTCTCCGCCATGGCACTGTATAAACACATATATCTGCATATCTGTCAGATATGGCATAGGTGCCAGCACAGGATATTATCCTGTTTTTATCGAAGATGCCGTATGAGATTCCGTCTTTTAAAAACCTTTCTGAAGAAAGAAAATTCTTGAAGATAAAAGAGGCATCACAGGGCAGAAGATCAAAAGAATTCCTGTCTTCAGAAGAAAGTTTTTTTACTTCATCGGGAAAAGATAAAAAATCTGAAGGTCTGTCTTTGAAAGAATAGATTATATTTTTTATTACATGTCTGAAAATACCTGTTTTCATTACATTTGATTTAAGGGATTCATCACACAGAAGAGTTCTTATGTCTTTTAGTTGAAG
>JBEHWP010001167.1:0-1649 GCA_040217665.1 Vulcanimicrobiota bacterium | reverse complement strand
TTTCCTTTAATCCTTGACCTGCAAGTATGTCATCTTTCTTTTCTCTTCCCGGAAAATTTTTTTCTTCTCTCCCGTAGTGGATAATCCCTCTGTCTTCATCCAGGAGTATATATTTAAGACTGTCCTGACCTATATCAAGTCCTGCTTTCAGTTGTTTTTTAAACAGACCGAGCATATGCTTTCCCCCTCTCAGGCTTTTATAATAACACAGGGCCATGAAAATGCCTATTTATATATCAAGCCGAGTTTTTTATAATCTTTTTACTTCCATAGTTTTATCGGCAAAAATTATATTTTTATAATAGTGTGATAAATTATTTAGATTAACTCCCTTTAAATAAATTATCCTGAAAGATTGATTTTACGACATTAAAATGAAAATTCCTATACCTTTAAAATATGTTTAGGGTGAGAACAATATTGAATGAAAAACAGGGAAGGGGCAGTTTTCTGCCCCTGTATAAGAAAATTATTCCTGAAGCAATCCTGACCGGGTAAGTCTGAAATTTCCTTCTTTTACCTCGGAAGAATTTGTCCCCGCAAAAACTTTAAAAGCTCCTGCCTCTACTCCGTAACTCATATCCCTTCTGTAAAAAGCAAGCTCTTTTGCAGTGATTTCAAAAGTAACTGTCCCGGATTTACCCGGTGCCAGAGTAATTTTCTTGAATCCTTTCAGTTCTTTCAGGGGTCTTGTTACACTTCCGACGAGATCCCTTATATATAACTGCACTGTCTCTTCTCCTGTAACAGAACCGGTATTTTTCACAGTTACGCTTACTTCAAGCGTATCTTTAAGAGACATTTCCTTTTTATCCAGAGTGAGAGGAGAATATTCGAATGTTGTATAAGACAGACCATAACCAAAAGGATAGAGAGGGCTGTTAGGCACATCCAGATATTTAGAGGTATATTTATTTTTCTCATCCATCGGTCTGCCCGTATTTTTCATATTATAATAAAGAGGGATCTGGCCGACGGTTCGCGGAAATGTTACAGTAAGTTTTCCTGAAGGATTATAATCTCCGAATAGCACATCGGCTATTGCATTTCCCGCTTCTGTTCCCAGAAACCATGTTTCCAGTATGCCGTCGAGATTCTCTGCTTCCCAGGAAATTGTGAGAGGTCTACCGTTCATAAGAACAAGCACTACAGGTTTCCCTGTCTTTTTGAGTTCCATAAGAAGTTCCTTCTGAACTCCTGGAAGATCAAGATTTGACCTGCATGCAGCCTCTCCGCTCATAGAAGCGCTTTCTCCCATGACTGCCACTATGACATCGGATTTTTTCGCTGCTTCAAGAGCTTCCTTGAAGCCTTTTTTATCTGTATCTGATATGGAACAACCCTTTGCATAAAGAATTTCTGTAGAAGAAGATATTTTGCTTTTTATACCTTCCATAACAGATACGGATTTCTTCCAGTCCCCTGCGGCACACCATGAGCCTATGAGATTTTCCTTATCATCTGCAAGGGGGCCTATAAGAGCTATAGTTTTTATATCTTTGTTAATGGGAAGTATATGATGGTCATTTTTCAGAAGAACTATGGATTTTCTGGCAATATCTCTGGCATGAGAGAGAAATTCTTCTGTCATCACATAATTCTTCTCCCTTTTTTCATCACAATAAAGATAAGGATTATCAAAAAGACCT
>JBEHWP010001166.1:0-1650 GCA_040217665.1 Vulcanimicrobiota bacterium | reverse complement strand
TGTTGATATTATACAGAATTTTAACATAGTGGAATCTCTTTATAATGAAGCAAAAGTTCTCGGTATATTCCCTTTGAAAGAACCTCTGGCCGATATAGAGATTGATATAAAGATAGCGAAAGTGGTAAACAATGTTTCAGAAATTACTCAAAAAAATAGGTCAAATCTTAAAAAAGAATAAAATTCCTTTTATGAAAATTTTCTGGAGAGATTTATAGATATAGAGAAAAAAATAAATTAAATTATTTTGTATAATACTATTTAAAAGTGTTTATTTGTATTCAATCAGAGAAAGGATCTAAAGATGAACATAGAAGAGAAAAACAGAGTGGAAAAGATAGATACTATTCTGGAACAGAGGAGACCTGTAGCAGGGAAAATCGAAAAAGTAATAAAAAATCTGAACAGTCTGTCCTTTAATCTGACGAAACTGGATATTATGAAAAATAAAATATCGGAAAATGCAGAAGATGATATTAAAGGACGGATGAAAGAGATCAATGTTCAGAACATTCAGAACAGTATCATATCAGAGATAAATAACCTTTATAATATCTAATCCCGTTTTTCCAGGGAGTCCCTTAATATAGGCGTTGTATGAAGAGCCCGTACTGGTAAAAGCCGCCTTCTTCAGAGCCTTACGGGCCTTACATCCGCCGAAATTCCGGACGGAAACAGACTCCACTGTACAGGTGTGAGAAGTTCCATCTATCATAATCCCGATATAGAAACATATGGCGAAGTGTTTTTTTATACGGAACAGTCATTTCTGGACGAGGTTATTGCACCCTATTACGAGGAACTTCGTCTCGGCATGAGACCTTTTTCTCTTCACGATTTTGCAGAAAATGATTTGCCTCCGCTGTCTGAAAAATCTCCTGCCTATGCAGATCCGCGGGCCAAGTATGAACATCTCAGGAATTATCATGTCAATTTCCCAAAATATGCAGGACTTCTCGGAAAAGCTCCTCTCAGGATATCAAAGGGACAGATAAGAGAATATGTGGCACAGGATACACAGGGAGGGGAGAGAATTTATTACAATTATCTTGCAGTAAGAGAAGTAAAGATTGTATGTAAATATCCTTCTCCCGGCGCAGGAAAAATTGCCCTTATAGATATGCCCGGACTGGGAGATACGGGCCTCGGTGATGAAGAGCGTCTTATAAAAACCCTGGGAGAAAATATAGATACGGTGCTTTTTGTTCGTATGCCGAAATCGAGCGGCGATTTCTGGGCAGATGTGGATGTGAAATTATATGATACTGCACGGTCATCTCTTATAAACCTCCCTGTCGATCTCTGGTCTTTTATGATCCTGAACAGGACAGGCAAAAACTCTGAAAACGGTGATAATTCCAATAATTGCATCGATCTTGCAGGGACTATAGACAAACATCATATAAAAGTAGTCCAATGTTTTACTGTTGACTGTTCTGACATGGATTCCGTACAGAGTGAAATCCTGGATAGAATCCTGAATTATATGGCAGATAATATTACTTCTCTTGACAAACGATATTCTGCATCATGCCAGGACAGTTTAAATCAGCTTCACAGGCTTGTCTGTTCAGAACTTTCTAAATGCCGTAAAGCACTGGGTGAAGTGAAAACATCCACTTCGGAAGAATTTATATTGTTCAGGAGGCT
>JBEHWP010001165.1:0-1658 GCA_040217665.1 Vulcanimicrobiota bacterium | reverse complement strand
TGTTACAGTAATTTCATGGCTTATATGTCTCAGTCTTGTAGGTGGCATCAGAATGCTCCTGAAGTGGGTAAGTTTGAGGCAGAGCTTCAGAGGTTCATCCAGAAATTTGCTTATAGTTGGAACAGGTGATGAAGCAGAAGGATATGCAAGAGAGATTCTTCGTCAGAAGGATCTGGAATACAGGCCTTTAGGTTTTGTAGATGAAGATATGAGAAAGAAAAACATGAAGATTCATGGTGTTCCTGTTCTGGGAGTAATTGATGATATTCCTATACTTATTACCAGATATAAAATTGAAAAAATAACGATTGCTATCCCTGTAATTTCACGGCACCTTATAAATAAGATTCTTTCTGCGGGAAGACAGATGGGCGTTGATATTTCTATTATACCATCAGTTTCAGAAATACTGGATGGCAAAGTAACTTTAACGCAGAGCAGAGAAATAAGAATAGAAGATTTACTGGGTAGAGAGCCTGTTAAATTTGATAACCCTGAGATTGCTGATTTTATAAAAGGACAGAATATCCTTGTAACAGGGGCAGGAGGTTCTATAGGAAGAGAACTCTGCAGGCAAATAATTAATTTTAAACCGGAGAGCCTTTATCTTTTAGGTCATGGTGAAAACAGTATTCATGAAAGCTACCTTGATCTTATGTCAAGAGAGTCTTCTGTAAAATTGAAGCAAATAATATGTGATATCCAGAATAGGGAAAAAATTTATAAAATATTTGAAAAAAATCATTTTACTGTTGTGTTTCATGCCGCAGCTCATAAGCATGTTCCTCTTATGGAAGAACATCCTGATGAAGCAATAGCAAATAATATTTTCGGTACAAGAAATCTGGTGGAAGCTTCTGATAAATATAGTGTAAAGCATTTTGTTATGGTATCAACAGATAAAGCTGTCATGCCTTCCAGTATTATGGGAGGAACAAAGAAGATCGCTGAAAAAATAGTCAGAGCCTATGCTGTAAATTCTGAGACAAAATTTATAATAGTTCGTTTTGGAAATGTGCTGGGCACAAGAGGAAGTGTTGTACATACCTTCAAACATCAGATAAGCCTTGGAGGGCCTGTTACGGTTACCCATCCTGATATGACCCGTTATTTTATGACTGCTCCTGAAGCAGTTTTACTCATATTGCAGGCTGCTTCTATGGGTAAAGGAGGGGAAATCTTCATTCTTGATATGGGACGTCCTGTAAATATTCTTACCCTGGCCAGAAATCTTATTGAACTTTCCGGTTATGAACCGGAACATGATATTCCCATCGTTTTTTCAGGCCTCCGCCCTGGAGAAAAATTAAATGAACGTCTTTATGATGATGAAGAAGAGCTTGTTAAAACTGCAAATTCTAAAATATTATCTGTAAAAACAGCTTCTCCGGACAGAGATAGAGTGATAAGAGATATACAGGATATAGAAAGTATTTTAAATAAACAGTCTTTTGATGATTTAATCGGAAAATTCAGAGAAATGGTTCCTTCTATAGGACGGGATTCAAATATTTAATCGATATAAAAAACTAATTTTTCTTCTCCAGAGCCTTCCAGACAGAAACTTTTTACGGATACCCTTTTACCTGTTACGATACTAAGTACCGCTCCAGATAAGTTCATACCCATTTCTAAAACCTGTCCCTGTCCGGACTCTT
>JBEHWP010001164.1:0-1659 GCA_040217665.1 Vulcanimicrobiota bacterium | reverse complement strand
ACTCCTATTTATAGGTTTTTATAGATTTAATTCGACGGATTAAATAGTACGTTAAAACAGCTTGGAGTACCTGTAGAAGAAGCAGGAGTTGCCCATAAAAGCGGATGTGCCCTTACGGCAAATGTTATAGCAAAAAATCTGGCAGCTTCTGCAAAAGAAGAAAATGGCTACTGGATGGAAGTAGATCCTAAAAAAGCACAGGAATATGCAAATAACGGACTCCCTGTAGTCGGTACACAGGCAAAGAAAAAAGGTCACGGCCATGTAGCAACAGTACGTCCCGGTTATGAACCATCTGAGAATCCTATGATAAATAATATAGGTAAAACAAATAAAGTCATGAGAGAAAATTATTCTTTTAATAATAGCGTTCCTGTCCATTATTATGTAGCAAGAAATGAAGCAAATAGCGTAACATTATGAGTGGCCACCAGTGGTATGCATTAAAAATAATATGTTATCTGTTACCAGTGAACCGTCACGCATAACAGATAACATATTAATACTTACAGAAGAATACGGTAACTCAATAAGTCCTGTTTCTTATCTGAACGGTTATCTTCACGAAACCGGTAAAAAAGCAGATGAATTTGTTATAGATGAAAGTACTGATCTCAAGGAATTATTTACACTTGCCAGTAATTATGAAATTATCGGTCTCTCCAGCTGGGGTCATGACAGAGAAGAAATACTGGATTTATTGTTTAACCTGAAAAAAAAAGGAAAAATTACCGTTCTTGGCGGTCCGGGCGTAATAGAAGAAAGTAAATACTTTAACCATACAGTATCAGGCACAGGGGAATATTTTCTTCTTGATCTCCTAAATGGAAAAAAACTTCCTTCTTTTTACAGAGAAAAAAAAGAACCTCCTTATAAATTCAAACTTACAGATTTTTTACGTAAAAAATTGCCTCTTATGGATAAAAACATATCAGTCACTGTGAGGACTTTTGACGGATGTTACTGGGGAAAATGTTATTTCTGCACGTATAATCAAAATTATCCTAACAGACTAAATATTCTTGATAAAAAGAAAGCTTCTTTAATAAGCAGTGCCTTCGATAAGATAGTAAATAATATAAAAGAAATAAAAAAGCATGCCGAAGTCACTTTCTATATGTCCCATGCAAGTATTAACAAAAAAAATCTTGAATATTTACTCGAAACCATAAAAAAATCCGGGCAAAATTTCAAATGGGTAACCTTTATAAGGCCTGAACCATGGGTAATAAAATACCTGAAAGACATTCACGAACTTAACGGAATTCTGGATATAGGATACGAATTTATATGTAGCAGAGATCTTATCAACAAAGGGTGTTTTGCTGAAGATGAAATAAGACTGTCTCTGGAAGCATTTAAAGAACAGGTTCCTGTTAAAGGAAATTTTCTTTACTGTATACCGGGAACAGAGGAATCGGATATTATAGAATGTGCTGTAAATATAGGAAGAATAAGACACTGCTTTTCTTCTTTCGTACTGGGACAGTTATTTATAGAAAAGGAAACAGAATTTTATAGAAAAAAAGAAGATTTTCATATTATATGTCATGATGACATAATCAATTACGGAAGATGTGCCGGCGGAAATTATATGGCTCATTTTGAAGATTATTCAGGTTTTCGTACAATAAAAGATTATAATCTCTTTATAGAAAA
>JBEHWP010001163.1:0-1660 GCA_040217665.1 Vulcanimicrobiota bacterium | reverse complement strand
TTTTCCTGAACCGTTTTTTCCTATTATACCTACTGTATCTCCTTTTTTTACTTCAAAATTTATATCATGAAGGGCATAAAACTCTTTATGATATTTCTTTTTTAAAGGATGAAGAGATTCCTTCAATCGATCCAGAGGATTATTGTAGAGTTTATATATTTTTGATAAATTTTCCACTTTTATGGCAACATGCTCATTTGAAGGGTTTAAATCAGGTAATGTTTTTGAAATTATTAAATTATTTGATTCTTTAACTTCTGAAATATTAGTCATTTTATTTTGTTATAAATACAGGCTGGCTCCAGGCACTGGTTCCATCTGATATGTTTATTGCTTTAACTCTAATATACAATTCATTACCCTGTATTTTATATTCTGACCCTGTTACATTATTTTCTTCTTTTAATATTTGACCACCTGTACTTATGAAATTAAATAGACATGTATTGCTACTTGTGGCAGTTATAGAATTATTTTTGACTGTAACTTTAATATTATTTCCTGTAGAAGCATAGAAATTGCCTTCTTTCAGAGAATTTAATATTTCTTCTTTACTTTTATTATCTGCATATAATACTATCCAGCCTTTATCAAATCCATCACCATTTTTATAGGCTGCCACTACTTCTCCAGGGGTATTATTACCATCACTATTTATGCTGTGGCAGTGCAGTTGACCTTTGTATGAATTTAATTTAGGACTGTAGGGATTATCTACAATTATCCCATTATAGGTTGAAAATTCATTATTTGCACCACATCCAGAGAATAAAGTTGCAAAGAGGAGTAGAATGAATAGATATATTTTATTATAATTAAAAAAATTAGTTTTTTTGCGTTTATTCATAAATGAATTAAATAATTATCAGTATAAATAAGTGAAAATAATTATAACACTAATAGAAATTTTAGTCATTAATTAATTAAATTATTTTTTTATTTATTATTTCTTGTAACCAGGGCGAATAGAATCTATATATTAATCAGTTTTTTATAATTTTCTATGAAGCAGCTGATAATTTTCAGGCAGTCCTTCCACCTTTACCTGTTCAAAATTATTCATAATATATTCCCATATGAGGGAATGTGTATTTTTAAATCTTAAATCATTTCTGCCATCAAGAGGAACATCTCCTAAAATAACCCAGTTAATATATTTATTTTCTAAATCAGAAATCATTTTTTCCTGATTTTCTTCTGGTTCTTTAAATATAAAATAAATTCTCCATAGAGGCGATTTTTTTTGTAATATTGGATAAAATCCAGGCCAGTGAGGCGCAATAAGGACTTCTTCAGAATGTATAAAGTCTTTATTTATTTTTTTTACTCTTTCGATTATATCAGCAGTAGATCTGTCTACCCATATGTCATCACCGCAAATATCGATTTTTACAAAAGAATCTTTTTGTGCACTGGCCTTGATATAACAGGGACTTACCATACACATAGTATAATAAGTCATAATAGAAACAGTAAGTAAAGATAAAAGACTGATTAATTTTAAGTATTTATTTTTTAATAAAAATGGCAGACTCATTAAACCTATTAGAAACGGATGAATGGAGTGAGTCAGATGTCCTGTGTCAGCTCGTGAAAAAGCATAATGCATATAAATAAATCCTGTTAAAGTTGTTGCGATGAGTATAGATTTTGTCTGGAA
>JBEHWP010001162.1:0-1661 GCA_040217665.1 Vulcanimicrobiota bacterium | reverse complement strand
CATTCATCGTATGTTTTCCTGATAATACCAGTTTAAGATTGACCGGTGATTTACCTACATATACTTCATCCAGAAATACCCTGGCACCTGCCGGAGTCGATGTGACAGATAACCCCCCTTCTCTTTCCTGGAATACTATATTTATGGTTTTTGTAGGGCCCGGGACTATATCTATTTCCTTGATTACTTCCTGCTGGTCTTTCAGAGTGATCTTAAGGGTATGTTTTCCTTCAGGGATTTTATATAAAGGCAGAGGCGTCGTTCCCACATTTTTACCGTCCAGAAAAACCGTGGCACCTACAGGCTGTGAATTTACAAATATACCACCTGTTTCCTGTGAAAAAGCCGGACAGAATAATATAAAGAATAAAATAAGACCTGTCAGCAATTTATTTATCAATGAATTAACCCCTGAAAAATTAAATTTATAGTTAATTTCGTAATTATAAAAACATGAGCTTTCGTGAAATTAACTATAATAAACAATTATAATTTCTACGATATGTGTTTAAATCCTTCTGACAGGTTTTATTAACTCACTACTCCTATACTTTATATCATTTTGCTATCAACCGTAGTTTTATAAATTCCACAGCTCTGGCTTGCCGGTTCTCCTCCAAAAAAAATTTAAACTTGCTGTATTGTTAACTGCTACAGATTGCATCATGACACTTTACATTATAAAACGTACCAATACACTTGTGCTGCGTGATATTTTTTTCTCCGGAGCACCGGCAAGCCAGAGCACTGAGGTTGATAGCTAATTGGTATTACTTGTATTTTATGTTATAATTAAAAAAATTATTAAAATGGAGATGATAATAAAAATGAAATGTTCACTGTTAATTTTTATATGTATATGTTTTTTTATCAGAATAAATAAAAGTATCACTCTGGCAGATGACCATATAAAATCTTACTGTCCTGAAGGGCGTTATCTGTGGGATTCATGGGTGTTAGAAGATAATATAGATGGTGAAAAAATCTACAGACTTTACCATCTTGACGCAGTGGACAACGGTAACCCTGAGAGCAGGCATGATATAGCATCTGTAAGACAGGCAATATCTAAGGATCTTGTAAACTGGAAAGATCTTGGCCCAACGTTCCTCCCGGGACCGGCAGGTTCCTGGGATGATGGACCTATATGGACAGGAAATGTATATAAAAAAAATGACGGAACTTATCTCTTTTTCTATACTGCAAGAAATCATAGAGACGGCCAGTTTCAGAGGATAGGGCTTGCCAGGTCAGAAAATGGAGTAACATGGGAAAGAAGTGATAAACCACTTGTCGTGCCTGATGGAACATGGTATGAAACAATGGAAATCTCTCCTGTATACAGAGCATGGCGTGACCCTTTTGTCATAAAAGATGAGAAAAGCGGTAAATATCTTATGTATATTACAGCAAAAACAAAATACGGTCATGACATATATAAAGGATGTATAGCTCTGGCTGTAGCAGATGAGATTGAAGGCCCCTATGAGGTTAAACAGCCTGTACTTGCACCGGGACTCTATGCTCAGATGGAAGTGCCGCAAATCATTGAAAAAGAAGGAAAAGTATATATCTTTTTCTCCTGTCAGGAAAAGGACTATAGTCCTGAATGGGCAGAAAAGACAGGAGGAGCAGAGACAGGATTACATTGTTTTATTTCA
>JBEHWP010001161.1:0-1665 GCA_040217665.1 Vulcanimicrobiota bacterium | reverse complement strand
TGCCATGACGGGCCCGACCGGTACCTTTCTGCCTCCAGGGTTTTTTACCTCCACCCCTGACCTCTCCTCTGGTCTTGGTAGATGCACATCCCCTGCGGGCATTTGCCATCTGTCTTTTCAGAGACATATGCATAACATGGGTATTAACCTCTACTCCGAATATACCGTCAGATAGATCTATTTTTTCAATTTCCTGTCCTTCTTTACTGAAGACTGAAACATTAGGCATACCTATTTGCCTCCTCTCAATACCTATTTCTTCACACTATTTTTAATCAATAAATAACCGTTATCTGCCCCGGGGACAGCACCTTTTACAAGGAGTAAATGCCTGTCAGGATATACTTTAAGAACCTTCAAACCCTGAACAGTAACTCTATCTCCGCCCATTCTTCCCGGACCTCTTTTACCAACCATAGTTCTTGCAAAATCAGTGCAACCACCTGATGCAGGTTTTCTCTTGAACATTGAGCCATGGCTCATGGGACCGCCGTTAAAATTCCATCTTTTCATGGCACCGGCAAAACCCTTACCTTTGGACGTTCCTACAATATCAACCTTCTCGCCCAGCTCAAAGAGTTCAACTGTAAGAGTCTGTCCTAACTTATATTCATCTGTGTTATCAAAATGAAGTTCTCTGAGTACTTTCTTCGGAGCAACTTCTTTTTTCTTGAAATGCCCTTTCATAGGTTTGTTAAGTTTCTTTTCATCAACCTCTATCATACCTAACTGTAAAGCATTATATCCGTCTTTTTTCATTGTTTTTAACTGTGTAACAGTGCAGGGACCTGCTTCTATCACCGTAACAGGGATGGCTCTGCCTTTTTCGTCAAAAATCTGGCTCATCCCAATTTTCTTCCCTATAAGACCTTTCATTATAAACACCCCTTATAATTTCATCTCAATGTAAACGCCAGCAGGGATTTCCAATCTCATAAAGGCATCCACTGTTTTTGAAGTGGGCTTCAATATATCAACAACCCTCTTATGAGTTCTCATTTCGAAATGTTCTCGAGATTTTTTATAAACATGGGGAGAACGTAATACACAGTATATTTCTTTGTTGGTAGGCAAAGGTATGGGCCCTGATACGTCAGCACCTGTAGTCTTTGCCGTGCGAACTATACGGCTTGCAAACTGATCCAGTATATTGTGGTCATAAGCCTTAAGTCTGATTCTTATTTTCTGAGTAGCCATTATTTCACCCCTAATTCTCCAGTATCTTTGTAACAACTCCGGCGCCTACGGTTCGACCGCCTTCTCTTATGGCAAATCTTGAACCCTGCTCGATTGCAACGGGAGTTATTAACTCTACTGCCATTCTTATATTGTCACCGGGCATTACCATTTCCACATTCTCCGGTAATGTTACAGAACCTGTAACATCGGTTGTTCTCATATAGAACTGCGGACGATATCCCTTGAAGAACGGTGTGTGACGCCCACCTTCTTCTTTCGATAATATGTAAACCTCTGCCTCGAATTTTCTGTGAGGTTTTATAGAATTTAATTTTGCCAGTACCTGGCCTCTTTCTATATCTTCTCTTCCTACACCGCGTAACAGAATTCCTACATTGTCTCCTGCTATCCCTTCATCAAGGGTTTTACGGAACATTTCTACTCCTGTTACCACAGTTTTTCTTACTTCATCGGAAAATCCTACTA
>JBEHWP010001160.1:0-1670 GCA_040217665.1 Vulcanimicrobiota bacterium | reverse complement strand
AACCTTCTCCTGAACCAATCAGAGTATTGGAAAGTAATTTAAGCTCAATTGTAAGTGTTTTCATAATTAACCTTCCTCTCCATTTAATTCAAATTTAGGATAACATTCTATCAATTCAATCATGTCAAAATAGGGAGTTTTTCTACAGTCAAAAAGGTTTACGTGATATTCTTTCCCCGGAAATTCGGGAAGTTTTCTGCCTCTATGTTCCTGTTCTGCAACAAATTTTTTGCCAGCCTCTTCTCCCTGTGACAGAATACTTCTCAATTCCTTTATTTTTAAATTGGGGAAATTTTCTTTTTTCTTTAACTTTCTCGTATTACCAAGTAGCAGATTAAAACCATATTCATCATTGGAATTGAGAAGATATGGTCTTACAAGTAAATTACCGCGAACAGTCCTGTAATGATCTTTTCTTATGTCCTCAATTGTACCTGAGAAACCTCCGTAAGACATATGGAAATCAAGCCATGAACCTTTCTGTCCGCAATCAACTCTTTTCTTCTTGGCACATTTACAGATCTGTTCCGCTAATTTATATCCCCTGTAAAAAGGAAATTTACTTCCAGTAATTGCAATACCGGCACAGGAAGTCAGGCATTTTCCATCACTTACTTTCTGTTCTTGAAAAGCTTCCATAAATATCTTTGCGAAATAAATTCCAAATCTTCCATGACTTACAAAGGTAATATCATCACCGCCAAGAATTATAGGACGAACAGGTAATATATTATAAACATCTTCAATTTCTTCAGATATATCAGGAAACTTATCAACTATTTTTTCTAAAAGTATATCAAATGATTTCTTCGTAGCCTCAGCAACAGATTTAGACAGTTTTCTTATATCACAGAGAGTCTTTGCTTCCTGAAAACGTTTACCCATATCATTTCCGTCTATATGGACAATAGCAATATGGCTTTCCTGGCCTTCTTTCTGCCCTAAATCTGATAAGTCATCAGTAAATGCAAAACCTTTATCTATTATAAATTTAAAATCCTTTGCCAGTTTTGCTTTTGCTTTATCAGCACCGGTAAGTTTGGCATCTGTTGAGGATGAAATATATTCTCCTTCTGAACTGTTCCATACCTCCATGGTCAAACCGCTTTTCAAACACTCTGCTGTTATCCCATGAGATGGTAATACTGTCTGAGGTATATATCTTGATTTATTATCCCGTAATTTTTTAAACAGAGCCTTCTTTGTAGATTCATTAAAGTTTTCCGGATCAAGTTCCATAAATGCAACAGCTGTAGTTATACCTGGAGTTTTTACCAGTAATTCTTTAGTCCATTTTTCAATAAATTCTTTAGCTTTATCTTTCTCTTTGAATAAAAGAAAAGCATTACCTCCCCCAATATAACCGGTTTCATAAGGTTTTGTCTTAATAAGTAATTCTTCTGGCTTCTCTCTCCAGGCATTCATGTTTAAATTCTCTCCCGGAAATATTTTTCCGATTACTTCTTCAAGTAAAGATTTATAAATATCTTCAACCATATAAGAAGCACCTAAATTTTCTTTGAGTTTATTACTTCCAAAAATATACTTCTGTATAGAAACAGTGTCTATTAATACTCCTTGAACCGTCATCATATAACCTCCTTTGACGTAGAATCTTTTTCAGAATACATCCAGAATTTAAATTTTATATTATTTTCTCTTAAAACCAT
>JBEHWP010001159.1:0-1670 GCA_040217665.1 Vulcanimicrobiota bacterium | reverse complement strand
TTTGTCGGCAAAATAGGAGGAACTCACAGCAGAGAAAATGCTTTGAAGGAATATGTGTCATTACATGAAAAATTAATGACTCTGCCTGAAGAAACAGTAGTTTATCCGGGACATAATTATGGAATATCTCCTGTTTCTACGATAGGTGAAGAAAAGAGAAACAATCCTTTTATAATTCAGCCTGATTTTGGAGCTTTCCTATATCTGAAAAACAACTGGGCACAATATAAACTTGAACATGGAATTACATAACTGGTAAGAAGGAAGTTTTGGTACAGACTACCAGATAAACTTGAACATGGAATTACATAACTGGTACGAAGAAAGTTTTGGTGCAGACTATCTGTCTATCTATGCCCACAGGGATGACAGAGAGGCAGAAGATGACGTAAAAGACATCATAGGACTCACAGGTGCAGAAAAAGACTGGCCTGTTCTTGACCTGTGCTGTGGGACGGGACGGCATCTCCGTGCCTTCCATAGATCAGGATATAAATCCCTCTACGGCATAGATCTTTCCATAGATTTATTGACACACGAAGACCACAGGGATATTACTTATATTCAGGGAGATATGAGGCATATTCCTTTCAGACAATATTTTCATCTGGTTCTGAGCCTCTTTACTTCCTTCGGTTACTTTTTCTCGGACATTGAAAATCTAAAGGTTTTAGAGGAAGTAAAAGGATGTCTGATCCCGGGCGGCATATTTCTCCTGGATTATATGAACAGATCGTATATCGAAAAAAATTTAATTACAGAAGATACCGTATATAAGGACGGTAAAGAGATAATTTCGAAAAGATGGATTTCCGGCGATGGCCTCCGTGTTGAAAAGGAAATAAAAATCAGAGAAAATAATGATGAAAAACTCTATTATGAATCAGTAAGATTATTTACCTGTTCAGAAGTGTATAACTTATTTAAAGAAGCAGGTTTTACAGATCTCAGATGTTACTGCGGACCGGACTCGGATAAAAGTCCGAGAATAACCTTTACAGGGAGAAAGGAATATTAATCATGAGAACATTTGACAATATAAATACGGAAAAATTATGTGAATTCTGTGATCTTATTTCAGTCGGAACTGCCTGCGGCCCTGCAGTAAAATGGGCAGGAGAAAGACTTGATACATGGAGTTCCCATATGGTAGAAGACGGATTTCTTCTCCTTTTACCGCCCGGAAGCACTGTGGAACAGATAAGAATCCTCTATGTGTCACATATAGATGAAATAGGCGGTATAGTAATGTCACCCGGAGCATCCGGCAAAACGTTCAATACACGTATAATAGGTACAGCACCCCGGGCTTTTTCAGAAAGACCTCTACTGGCTATGGATTATCTGGATAATGATGGCACATCTTTAAGAGATTGTAACGGTATTATATCAGGAGGAGATCTTCTGTTATACGGCAAAGATTTACAGCCATTCAGAACAGTTTTCACCTTTAAAGAAAAAGCAGCTATTTACGGTGAATGGATTGAAGGTAAAGCCATTGATCCGAGAGTTACTGCTTTCGGAGTGATTGAGGCGGCATCTATGATAAAAAGATCTGATATTGCAGTAATGCTTGTTTTTGCAGAAGAATGTTCTATGTTTGCAGCAAAAAAAGGAGCCTGTTTTGCCAACAACAGATTAAAGTCTCTCTCACTCATGGTAAACTGTGA
>JBEHWP010001158.1:0-1672 GCA_040217665.1 Vulcanimicrobiota bacterium | reverse complement strand
TTCGGTTCTAAATCAGGCAACAAAATACCTCCCCGTTTTCGTATAACAGGAGCACTTGTCGCAGTAGATCCGGATAATCCTGTGCCCGGTAGCTCAAAACCTGACAATGATTCAGCCGGCAATATTAATATTAGCATAGGTTCCGGTAAAGTAGATTTGATTTTTTCCGAAAAATATGTGAAATTATTTAATATGAGATGTGATAACCGGCTTCACTGTGTTACCTGGAGCGAGATATAGTAATTTTTTTACGATACATAAGAGGTTAATAAAGTTTTTTCTTGAATATTTCTTATTAAATATGGCAAGAAAATCTAAAAAACAGAAACAGAATCCTTTTAATAAAACTGTAATTTTGCTGTCTATAATTTTTTTATGTGCCCTTGGCGTGTTGTTTTATTTTATTGTTCCTTTAAAAGACCGGCTTTATTATGGCACAGTCTTTTTTAATTATCTTAAATATCTCTTACCTTACGTGAAGGGCAGGGGATATTATGTTATTACAGGCATAATAGCTTTATTGTTTTATCTTATGCTCACTACTCCGAATTTTTTATTCCTGGCAAAGAAGATCTTCAGCAGAGATTACAGGCCTGCAAAGAGTGATATGGTAATGGCAGTGATTTATTTTCTATCATGTGTATTATCTTTTACACTCGTCATATTTTCTTTATCGGGAGTATATAATAATTTTATAAAATTTGAACATAGATCGTATATATTCATAGATATTCTCTATTTTATTACATCATGTATTACAGGTAACAACAATGATATCATACCCCTGACTGCATCAGCCAAGCTGTGTCTTATTTTGATAAATCTGTTGATATATGTTCATATGACATTTACCGGTATTATTATATTTAAAATTATTGATAAAAGAGAGTAAAAACATTTTTAAGGATCTGATGGGATTGATTCCTGACATATCATAGAGGAGGTAATAAAAATGGCGCATAATGAAAAATCTACCCGTACGGAATATGACACTATGGGAACAATAGAAGTTCCTTCAGATAAATACTGGGGAGCCCAGACTCAGAGGGCAATCATGCATTTCCCTGCAGGTTATGATCTTATGCCGGGGGAATTAATAAGAGCCTTCGGGATTTTAAAACTTGCCTGTGCACAGGTTAATTCTGAACTCGGTAAACTGTCGGAGGAAAAAGCAGAACTTATTATCAGGGCATCACAGGAAGTGATAGAAGGAAAACTCAACGACCATTTCCCTCTGAGTGTATGGCAGACAGGGAGCGGGACTCAGACAAATATGAATGTAAATGAAGTGATTGCCAACAGAGCTATAGAAATAGCAGGAGGGGTAATGGGAAGTAAGAAACCTGTCCATCCCAATGATGATGTGAATATGGGCCAGTCTTCAAATGACACCTTCCCTTCTGCCATGCATATTGCCGCAGGAGAAGAGATTTTTAACAGACTTATACCTTCTTTAATGTATCTTGTAGATGGTCTATCTGAGAAATCAAAAGAATTTGAACATATTATAAAAATCGGAAGAACCCATCTTATGGATGCAGTGCCTTTGACGTTAGGGCAGGAATTTTCTTCCTATGTGTCACAGATCGAACAGGATATAGAAAGAATAAAGGAAACACTTCCCGATATATATGAACTTGCCACAGGCGGTACTGCTGTAGGAACAGGGTTG
>JBEHWP010001157.1:0-1673 GCA_040217665.1 Vulcanimicrobiota bacterium | reverse complement strand
GAAATAGATCAGGAAGAAAAATTGAACGAAACAGAACAAAAAGAAGCAATGGAAGAAATGTATGATAAGACCTTTACGGAAATCTCCGAAGGAGCAGTTGTAGAAGGAGAAGTCGTAAGTGTCACATCTGAAGGAGCTTTTGTGTCTGTTGGATATAAAAATGATGCTTTTATTCCAAAGGATCAGCTTTCTTATCGTACCTTTGATAATCCTGAAGAAGTGGTTAAAGTCGGTGAGAAAGTATCTGTATATGTTATGTCTATGGAAGACGAAGACGGCAAGCTTATTTTATCCAAAAAGAGAGCCGATCTTGAAGATGCATGGCGCAGAGTTACTACTGCCTATGAAAAACAGACTGTTATTACAGCAACTGTAGTTGAACAGGTAAAAGGCGGACTTATAGTGGATCTGGGACTGAGAGGCTTTGTGCCTGCTTCACAGATAAGACTTAAACCTGTAAGAAATCTGGAAGAATTTGTTGGCGAACCGTTACGTCTCAAGGTGCTTGAACTTGACAGAAACAGACGTAAAGTTGTTTTATCCCAGAAAAAAGTACTTCAGGAAGAAGGAGTTAATAAAAAAGAAAAAACCCTTACAGATCTTAAAGAAGGTAAAATAGTGAAAGGAACTGTTGCAAGGGTTACAAATTTTGGAGTTTTTATTAATCTCGGAGGCGTTGACGGTCTGGTTCATATTTCCGAGCTTTCATGGGACAGGGTTAAACATCCGTCTGAAGTAGTCAGTGTAGGGCAGGAAGTTGAAGTAATGGTACTTGCAATTAATAAAAAGAAAGAGAGAATATCTCTCAGTTTCAAGCAGGCCCAGCCGGATCCGTGGCAGTTCAAGGCAGAAGATTATAAGCCAGGACATATTCTGGAAGGTGAAATTACAAAGATTGCTCCGAAATATATATTTATAAAGCTTGAACCCGGTATTGAAGGACTTGTTCCTCTTCATGAAGCATCAGAAGATAAAAATGCCAGACTTGGTGAATTATTTACTATAGGCAGTAAGATTCCCGTTAAAATTCTGGATGTTAAACCTGCACAGAGGAGAATGACTCTGAGTATAAAACAGGCAAAAGAAGAAAAAAAGGAAAAGGAATTTGCATCCTATCAAACACGTCAGGGAAATGAAAGTGTTACTATTGCAGATCTCCTTGCCATAAATACTAAGAAAGAATAATTCTGTATATGGTATGTGTCACGGGTTACGCATTACTGGAACTGCAGGGAGGGTAATCTTTGCTTATAGGCCTTACCGGTGGTATAGCCAGTGGAAAGAGTAAAATTTCTCTTTTTTTAAAATCTCAGGGTGCAGTGATAATAGATGCCGATGAGATAGCAAGATATGTTGTAAAACCAATGTCTTCTGCATGGAAGAATATTGTTGAAGCCTGGGGAATGGATATACTGAAGCCCGATCGGTCTTTAGACAGGCAAAAGCTGGCTTCTATAGTATTCAGTAATAAAAAAGAACTTGAGAAGCTCAATAATATTACTCATCCTGAGATTATAAGAGAAATCAAAGATAGGATTTCCCGTGAGCCTGACGGAAGTTTAATAGTTCTGGATGCTCCTTTGCTTATAGAGTCAGGACTTTATACGATAGTTGATTATGTATGGCTTGTAAGTGTAACAGAGGTTACTCAAATTAAACGGTTACAGGAAAGA
>JBEHWP010001156.1:0-1677 GCA_040217665.1 Vulcanimicrobiota bacterium | reverse complement strand
TTCGTGGCGGCAGTTGGGACCATTCTGCCAATGGTTGCCGGTCTGCTTACCGTGGTAGTTATCCCCCGTCTGGCCGCTTAAACACCTTCGGTTTCCGTATCGTCAGAACAAAATAGTCTTAACCACGATTTATATGAGAATCGTAACGCGTAACGCGTAACGCGTGACGGGAGGAACAAATTCTCATACTTCGTTGTGACCGAACAGGTCATGGTCGTTTTCAGGATTTAAGGATTGCCGGGATTGGAAATAAGTTACAAAAATTCTGGTAATCTTTATAATCCTATAAATCCCGGTCTATCTCCCTGTCAAGTTTATCCAGTAACTGAAGCAGTTTTTCCTTACCGAGTTTATTTAAAAGAGCTTTTGTTACTTCATCTTCTCAGGGCTTATTAATGAATTTATCTCTGCCGATTTTATTCTTACAGGCCAGAGTCAGTTTACAGGATGCAAAAATTGCCGGGATTGGAATAAATACAAAGATTCCGCCAATCTTTACAGAAAACAACAAGAAATAACAACCATTTAAACCTTTTCTTCATCTTCTATTTGTCTCTGTATTTTAATAGCTTCTTCAATAATAGCTTTCGCTTCTTCTATAGATTCAGAGGTAAATAATTTCTCTGTAATTTCATCTAAAATATAAATATTAGTAATACTGTTTAACTTCTTCTGTAATTTTAAAGACTCAGGACTGAATCTGGTTTTTAAAAATTTGCTTATTAACTCAAGCTTACCTTCAAGCTTACCTTTAAGCTCACCTTCAAGCTTACCTTGAAGCTTACCTTTAAGCTCACCTTCTTTAATCCATTCCTGAACTATATCCCATTCTTTCAGCATTTTTATCTCCTCCCTGAAAAATTCATATAAATATTCTCTCGTAAACCTTCTGGAGGCTACAGTAATAGCAACTGAGAATAAATCTGCCCGTTCTTTCTCATCTGCCACACTGTTTATCAATTCCTTCTCTTTTTCCAGAGTCTTCTCAGAAGGTTTTTTCTCCAGTAAAACCAGTAAAGGAGTAAGACCCGGTAACTTTCCACTCTCTATATCATCTCTATAATCCCATAGTTTTATTGCCTTAAAGCTAAAACTATTCTCTAAATCATCTCTTACTTTTACTCTGTATTCATCCGGAAATGTATCATAATTACCTTTTTCCGGATAAATTACTACTGAACATACTGGTATAGCCAATTTTTCAGTAAAAAGAGCATTATAAAGAAACACTCTACGGAGAAACTCTCTTTCAGGAATAAGCTGAAAATCAATATGAAGAGCCAATTTCTCCAGACCCTTCTGTAAAATATATATTGAATCCCCTCTTTTTTCGGGTATATTTAATACAGGATCTTCTATCACTTTCAGGCTGTAATCACAGCTATAACTGAAAATCAAATCAAGAAAACTTCCCGGATGTTTTCTTGCAAGTATTTTCATTCCCTGATCTACAGGATCTTCTTTCGCCAATTCAATCACTCCTTAATAAGAGTTTAACAGAAAAACCCATAAGAATCAATAAGATTAAGAGGAATAGAGAAAGGGAAATTTGATACGGCAAAAATATTATCCAGGAATTATGCTTTAAAAGAGATAGGGGAAGCAAAAAATGTAAAAATGTAAAATTTACAGAGTGTAAAAATTTACACTTTTCCCTCACAAAAAATCATTTTCTCT
>JBEHWP010001155.1:0-1687 GCA_040217665.1 Vulcanimicrobiota bacterium | reverse complement strand
GATAAAGGAAAAGATAATATTATAAAAAAATTACTGGAAATTATGACAGAAAGAATAATTTTATCAGAGGAAAGAGAAGTAATTCAGGAATATATAAAGTTTATAAGAAATTGTTAAGGGTTGAGGGTTAAGAGTTGAGAGTTGAGAAATTTACCATAAAATATAAAACTTAAACTATAAACTATAAACCATAGACCATAAAACTTAAACGAGAAAGGTAGAGGAGAGTATGACGGAAAAAATAAACAGAAGAACCTTTATAAAATCCTGTGCTGCTTTATCTGTTTTATGCATGGGAGCAGAACATATAGTAGCCGGTGATAATGGCCTGGACATTATAATAAAAGGCGGAAGAATAGTTGATGGTTCAGGCCAGGTAAGTTTCATAGCAGATGTGGGAATTAAAAAGAATATTATTTCTGCCATAGGAGATCTGTCTCTTTACTCTGCCGGGAAAATAATAGATGCTACAGGTATGATAGTTGCTCCCGGTTTTATTGATATACATACCCATTATGACGGCACGGTAAGACCTGATTTACCTGATATGCAGACAAAATATCCTGATGGTATCTATCAGGAAAGAATCAATAAAATTCTTTTATTTCAGGGTATAACTACCATTATAGGAGGGAATTGCGGTTATTCACCTTTAAATCTGGAAAAACATTTCAAAATAATGCAGAGGAAAGGACTTGCTCTTAATTACGGACTTCTCATAGGACACAGTTCTTTACGAAAAAAAGTCGTACGTACGTCAAACAGGGTAACAGTTCTGACAAAAGATGAAAAAGATGAGATAGAACGTATACTGGTAAGGTCATTCAATCTCGGAGCTCTGGGTATATCTACGGAACTGGAAAATTCATGTGCTTCCCTGGCAGGTACGGACGAGCTCATATATATAGGAAAAATAACCTCCCGTTACAGGGGTATGGTTGCAATTCACAGGAGAAGTGAAACTGAAGATGTTGCGAGATGGACCCAGGAAGCTGTAGATATATGTAAAAAAGCTGAAGTTCCTGTTCAAATATCCCACCTGAGAGTGATAGGAAAACCTTACTGGATAAGTAATGAAAGTGCAATTAAAGTAGTATCGGGAGCTGTCGGAAAAAAATTGCCTCTCAGATGTGATTTTTATCCCTATGACTCGGCACAGGGAACCCTTGAATATATATTTCCTTCTTTTGCAAAAAAAAGGGGGCCCTTAAAAGAAAATCTGATAAAAGATTCTACGTTGAAAGCCAGAGTCAGAATGCATCTTCCCGAACAATTCTCTTTAATTTCACCTGAAAATATTATAATTTTTTCAAAAGCATTTCCTGACATGTTCGGTAAAAGTCTTGAAGAATCTGCAAAAATATTGGGAAAAACTCCTGCAGAAACAGCAATAGAAATCTTATTGAAAGATGAAAAAGGACATGGAGGCCCTGTAATTTATCGCTACGCCATGTCACAGGGTAATTACGAAAGACTCGTAAAGTGTAATTTTGCAATTATCTCTTCCGATGGAGGAATAGATTATGACGAACCGGAAATGACCCATCTGGATCCAAGAATATACGGAACATTTCCCAGACTCTTTGGTACCTATGTAAGGGATAAAAAATTTATCTCTATGGAAGAAGCAGTAAAAAGAGTAACAGGAATGCCGGCAGAACAGCTTGGCCTGAAAGACAGAGGATTA
>JBEHWP010001154.1:0-1688 GCA_040217665.1 Vulcanimicrobiota bacterium | reverse complement strand
AAATTGAACAAAGAAAAACTGAAGATAATAGAGACAATAATCTTCTTGATACGATAAGAAATAAAGATCAGCAAATAGCTATTTTGAAGGAGGAACTTGAGAGTTCTCTCCTTGAACTGGAAGAACAGAGAAAATTCATTCAAAATGAGAAAGAAAAACTATCGGAACAGTATGGTAATATACAATTAAAAGAATTACAGTCTCATATAGAACAGGAATGGAAGAGACTGGAAGAGGATAGAATTAAATTTGAAGCTGATTTAAACAACCTGGAAGAGGAAAAAAAGCTTCTCGAAGAAGAATACAGAGAGCTTTCGCGGAAAAAAGCGGAAGTGGAACAACTTATGGAACAGGAACCTTTAACAGAAAGGTCAACCCTGGTTTTGAGTCACGGTGATGTAGAAAAATTTCTTTCAGAACATTTGCCGGAAGATGCAATGAAGCCTTCCGATATACCATCAGGTATGGAATCTTCTGAAGCTATAAAAGAGGAAGAAAATTCTGAACCTCCTGCATTACATAATCTTAAAAAGAAGGGCCTCTTTGCCAGATTAAAAAAGGCAGTAAGATTTGAGAGTGCCTCTTCTGAGCCTGAAGGACAGCTGGAAATGTCAGGAGAATCACCGATAAACGAAGATCTTTCTGTAGATTTTTTTACCAGTGACTGGCCTATGATTATGGGAGGCCTTACTCATAACGGATTTAATGATGAAGAAACAGAATTACTTCCTCCGGTGAAGATTAGATGGAAATTTGCCGCCAGAGGAGCAATAAACGCTTCACCGGCTATTTACAGGAGTATTTCCTATTTCTGTTCTCATGATGGTACATTATATGCCGTTAATATAGAGAATGGTGAAAAGGTATGGGAATTTAAAACAGGAACACCTGGGGCGTCCACTCCTGCCGTGGCAAAAGACTGGGTATTTTTTACCGGCGGCCAGTATGTTTATGCTCTGGACAGACATAATGGTGCTCTCATATGGAGATTTAAAGCCACAAGCCCTGTAACCTCTTCACCTGCAGTAGCCTATGGAAATATATATTTCGGCTCTACAGACGGAACATTTTATGCTCTATCTGTAAAAACAGGGCAGAAGATATGGGAATATATTACCAGGGGAAATAACAGTTATTCTCCTGCAGTATGTGAAGATATTGTTTATTGCTGCAGTAAAAATGAAAGAGTTTTCGCCCTTGATGCTAAAGATGGCAGGAAGATATGGGATTATGATGTAGGGTGTCCTGTTAAATCTTCTCCTGTACTATATCAGGATGCAGTTTTACTGGTCTGTGAAAACAGTCTCTACTCATGGAATTCAAAACAGGGTACTCTGATGTGGGAATTTAAATCTCCCGGTCCTCTCTTTGCCTCTCCTGCTGCAGGTGAAGGTCTTGCCTATTTAGCAACAGGAAGTAAAACCTTATATACTATTGATATGCTGAAAGGCAATAGAATTCGTGAATATAATATAGAAAGTGCATCAGCTTCATCACCTGTTTATGCCAACGGTACTCTCTATATAGGTGCAGGCGACGGAAAACTTTATTCTATAGAACTTGATTCGTCAAAAAATTTCCTCCATGAAGAGGGATTGAATATTACACATTATGCAGTATCTCTGGAAGGGGAAATATTATCTTCTCCTGCCATATCTTCAGGCTATATTCTTACAGGAACAAAAAAA
>JBEHWP010001153.1:0-1690 GCA_040217665.1 Vulcanimicrobiota bacterium | reverse complement strand
TTCTTTTGTCTTTTTCTTCCTCTGGGATTTTACTTCTATTCCAGGGGATTTTTCTTTAATCTCTTTTTTCTTTTTATCTATATAATAACTGTAATTACCGTCATATATACGCAGTTCTTCATTTTCAATCTCAAATATTCTTGTACCAAGTCTGTCTATAAAATATCTGTCATGAGATATAAATAGTAAGGTGCCGTCATATTCTTCAAGGGCATTTTCAAGAACTTCCATAGAAGATATATCCAGATGGTTTGTAGGTTCATCCATTAATAAGAGATTTGACGGTTTTACTATTATTTTTGCAAGGGCTACCCTGCTTTTTTCTCCTCCGCTCAGATCTCCGATTTTTTTAAATACATCTTCATTTCTGAAAAGAAAGCACCCCAGAATAGTCCTCAGAGCCTGATCCGTAATAGAAAGTGAGGCAGTTTCTCTTAATTCCTCCATTATAGTATTTTCAGTATTTAAATTCTCTGCCTGATGCTGTGCAAAATACGCAGGAATTACATTATAACCTGTTTCATATTTGCCTCTGTCTGACGGAATGATACCTGCAATTATCTTTATCAGTGTCGATTTTCCCGAACCGTTTTTACCTGTTATGGCTATTTTATCTCCTCTTTCTATGAGAAATTCTACGTTTTTTATTATAGATTTACCATCGTACGATTTTGCCATATTTTTAGCAGTTATTACTTCACGACCGCTCTGTTTTTCAAAGAGAAAGGAAAATTTTATCTTTCTTTCATCTGTTTCAGGGAGGGAAGTTCTGTCCAGTTTTTCAAGCATTTTTTCCCTGCTTTTAACCTGTCTTGCCTTTGTTGCCTTATATCTGAACCTCTCTATAAATCTCTGTGATTTTTCAAGATATTTCTGCTGATCTTCATACTTTTCTTCCAGAAGTTCTCTCCTGTGTTCCTTTTCAATCGTATAAAAGGAATAATTACCGGGATATAAATAAATTCTACCTCTCTCCAGTTCAACAGTTCTTTCTGTAAGTTTATCCAGGAGATATCTGTCATGAG
Organism: Vulcanimicrobiota bacterium; assembly: GCA_040217665.1. Lineage (GTDB taxonomy): Bacteria > Vulcanimicrobiota > SpSt-956 > SpSt-956 > JAKJGF01 > CALARM01. The sequence continues at coordinate 665 of JBEHWP010001153.1, read as the reverse complement.
ACACTATGATAAAGGAACCGTTATAATTGACAAGAAATTCTTCAAGCCATTCTATTGCCTCAAGGTCAAGATGATTTGTAGGTTCATCCAGAAGCAGCATGTCCGGGTTTTTTAATAATATTTTTGCAAGTTCAATCCTTGCCTGCCATCCTCCGCTGAAACAGGATGTAACCTTTGTAAGATCTTCATGCTTAAAACCGAGACCATAGAGAACTTTTCCTATTTTCGCTTCTATTGTGGATACTTCAAGACTATCGAGTTTACTCTGAGCTTCCGAATATTTTCTCAGAATTTCATCTATGTCTTTTCCAAGTTCCATTTTAATTTCAAGGTCTCTCATTGTCCGTTCTATGTCGAATACGTCTCTGAAAAGAGACAGCATCTCATCATAGAGACTATTACCGGTATTGCACTGTCTTTCCTGTGGAAGATAGGATATTTCCGTATGAGGGGCAATAATGATCTCTCCTTTATCGGGCGGTATGAGTCCTGAGATTATTTTCATAAGTGTAGATTTACCTGTGCCGTTATTGCCTATAAGTCCTACCTTCTCTCCGGGGCCTATATGAAGGGAAATACCTTTAAGTATTTCCTGATGTTCAAATGTTTTGTATATATTATTTAGATGTAGCATATCGGGTTATGGGTTATGGGTTATGGGTTAT
>JBEHWP010001152.1:0-1698 GCA_040217665.1 Vulcanimicrobiota bacterium | reverse complement strand
TACCAGTAATCCGACTATAATATATTCTAACATTGAAAACACCTCCAGATTTTTTATTCCATTTTCAGTATAATAATAATTTACCTGCCTGATATATTGCAAATGACATTATCCAGGCAAGTATAACGGTGTAAAATATCATAAATAAAGGCCAGTATAATGAACCTGTTTCTTTCCATACTACAGCAACGGTAGCCATACATGGGACATATATAAGAATAAATATCATCAGTGTATATGCTGTAAGGGGGGAAAAATGTTTATCCTGTTTTAATAGCTCTCTCAGAGAAACAGTATTATCTTCTACCTCTTCCAGATTGTAAATTGTCCCCAGGGTAGAGACGATTACTTCTTTTGCTGCAAAGCCTGAAAAGAGAGCAACTCCTATTTTCCAGTCAAAGCCAAGAGGTTTGATAACAGGTTCCATAACCTTACCTATCTGTCCCGCATAACTTGAAGCAAGCTTTTCGGTACTGTTTACACTACCTGTTACCGGAAAATTTGTTAAAAACCACATAAGAATAGATATAGCCATGAGTATTGTCCCGGCTTTTTGAAGATAGAGATAGGCATGTTCCCACATGTGAATAAGAACACTCTTCAGTGTAGGCACCCTGTAAGGTGGAAGCTCCATAACAAAAGGTGAACATTCACCGGGGAAAAGTAATTCTCTGAATATTTTTGCCATAATTACAGCCAGAATAAATCCTATCAGGTATATAGAAAAGAGTACATTCCCTGCCATAGAAGGACTGAAAAAAGCACTTATAAGTAATGTATAAACAGGCAACCTTGCTCCGCAACTCATAAGTGGTATTATCAGTATCGTAGTTAATCTATCTTTTTTACATTCAAGTGTTCTTGTTGCCATTATTGCAGGTACACTGCATCCGAAACCTATAAGCATAGGTATAAAGGATTTCCCATGAAGACCTATGGAATGCATTAATTTATCTACAATAAAGGCCACTCTGGCCATATAACCGGTGTCTTCCAGAATGGCTATTGCCAGAAAAAGCAATACTATATTGGGAAGAAATATGATTACGCCTCCCACACCGCCTATTATACCGTCTACAATAAGAGAACGAAATATTCCTTCTTTCATATTAACTATAATAAAATGTCCCAGTGAATCAATCAGGAACTCAATAAGTTCCATAGGAGGGGTTCCGAGAGTAAAGGTCAGTTGAAATACCAGCCACATAAATGATAAAAATATCGGTATACCTAATAGCCTGTGAGTTAAAATAAAATCTATCTTTTCCGACGTAGATATTTTATCTTCTTTTGTTCTCTGTACTGTTTCTTTATATAAACCGTTTATAAAGCCGTATCTCCTGTCTGATATTATATTTTCAGGTTCATCATTAAAAAAATCTTTTATATACGTCCTGGCTTCAGATACTCTGGCCATTATTTCTTCTGATAATTTATTTTTCTTTATTTCTTCGATAATTTCCGTATCCTGCTCAAGTAATTTAATAGCAAGCCATCTGTAGGAATATTTACCGTCCGTTACATTATTAGAAGAAAGGAATTTTGATAATATCTTTATGTATTTATCTATTTCTTTACCGTACTTTACTATAGTCCCGGTGGTTTTTTTGTGGTTTTTTGCCAGTGATAAGGAGGCTTTAATTATATTTTCAGTACCTTCGCCTTTACTGGCTATAGCTGTAACAACAGGTGTGTCAA
>JBEHWP010001151.1:0-1707 GCA_040217665.1 Vulcanimicrobiota bacterium | reverse complement strand
GGCTGTTATCACTTCGAACAGAATTTCGGCGGTGTGCCGTGGAGAGATGCACAGCATTATATAGACAGATCTCCTCTTTATCAGGTAGAAAACGTTAAAACTCCTATTTTAATTATGCATTCGGAAAATGATCATCTTACTCCTATATGTGAAGCAGAACAGTTCTTTGTAGCACTGAAATATTTAAAGAAAAAAGCAAGGTTTGTCCGCTTCAAGAATGAAACTCATGAACTGTCAAGAGGAGGAAAACCTACCAACAGAAGAGCAAGACTGGATCTGTCTCTTGACTGGATTAAAAACTGCCAGCAGTCAGTAAGTGACACACATTCGTATTGAACTTAATTTCATAAATTCATTAATAATCGTTCCGGGTTATGGGTGTTGGGTGTTGGATTAAGAAATTTTAAAACCCAAAACCCAGAACCCAAAACCCAGAACCTATTTAACTGTAAAGTCAGTAAAAACAAGGAAATTATGAAAAAGCGCAAAAGTATAGTAAAGTTAAAATAGTGAATATAATTTTCAGGAGAAACGTTATGGTGGTTTATAAATCCATACAGGAACTGAAGGACTATCTGTGGAAACCTGTAGATAAAAAACGTCTGATTGATACACTGGAAGAAATAGAAGACAGGCTTTTTAATATAGAAGATAAGCTTACAGATAAAAAGATAGGGAAAAAAATCGTAGATGGTATTCTCAAAGTTCTGGATAGTACACAATATTTACTGGAAGAAAAGCAATTTTTAGACAGAGAAATATGGTCTCATCTATCAGCTTTAATATATCTGTTCAACAGGCTTGACAAAAAAATCAAATTTTCTTCTGATATTATCAATACTGCCATATCAACAAACCTTGCCAGAAACCTTCCTGTGTACAATCAGCATGAAAAATTTATCAGTAATCAATCAGGCTTTACTTTTCATAAAGATTCTTTTCCTGTCAATGAAACTCCGGGAAAGCAACTTTTACCGGAAAGAGATTTCAAGCAATCATTTAATGTTGTAAAAGATTTAAGACTTATAAAAGATTTAAGACTTCAGGCAGAAAAATCAGATAGGACACAGGAAGAGCAAATTACAGAGAATGAATTCCACGATAAATCAAAGGTAATATTTAATATTGATATAAAATCAACTGCATTACCTTCACAAACAGGAACGGGAATGAACCCTCTGGAAACTGATTTATTATATTCCGTAAGTCCCCCTGTTGATAAAATCACTGTTCTGGATAGATTGATTAAAGCAGGAAATTTTTTTCTTTCTGACAGTTCTACATTGATAGATCTTGAAGACAGCCTGGAAGAAACATATCAGGAAATAACAGAAATAAAGGAAAAAGAAATTAATATCTATGAAGATAATGAAGAAAAAAATAAATTTATTGAAACGGTGGAGGATATTCTGGAAACCGTATCTTTAATGAGAGATTCTATTGAAGAAAAGGAAATAAACAAAGAAATAGATTATTTTTTAAAAGAGCTTCAGGCTCTGAATAAGGATTTCATCGAACTTTACAGTACAATGGACAGGAAAAATGAAACAGAAGGGAATAGTTTAAGAATAAAAGATGATTCTATCAAATCAGTTAATTATAAAGCTGTAGAAGATATGATAAAGAAATTCTTTAATAAAGAAATTGCCCCTGATATTATTGATTCTTTTATGGAAAAAATGATAAAAAATGCCATGAAAAACAGAA
>JBEHWP010001150.1:0-1707 GCA_040217665.1 Vulcanimicrobiota bacterium | reverse complement strand
TTTTCCACTTGCCTGATGCTATTCAAATCAGACTTAATAGTGAGCTTTTCTTCCATTTACTTTTCTTCATTCTTATTTTATACTGTTCTTTTGTCAAAAAGGTTTCATATTTCATTAGTTTTTTGCCAGCCATTCTTCCGGATTAAGTTTTTCCTTATCACGGAAAATCATAAATTTCAATATTGACTTATTGCCTTTACTTTCATCACAATATACTTCGCCAATCTCCTGCTTGATATCCACAGTTTGTCCCGGTTTAACAGTTATGTTTATAATATTCTGATATACAGTAAAATAGTTTCCATGTTTAATAATAACAGCCATGTTCTCCCCGCTTATCGTTAAAACCCTGGCTATTTCTCCGTTAAAAACACTTCTTACTTTAACCTTTCCATTGCTTGTTATTTCAATTCCGGGGTTATTTTGCTTAACAAAGGACAGTTCCTTGTGTTGCTGAAGGCCAAACTGAGATGTTATAACACCCTTTTCCACAGGCCATGGCAGTCTTCCTTTATTCCCCGCAAAATTGGAACTAATCAGTTTCATTTCAGGTGTCATTTCAGTTCCGGAACTTTTCTTTCTTTCTTCCTCGATAATTTTGTTTATTTCATTTTCAATTCTTACCGCTATTTTTCTTTTTGCTTCAAGTTCCGCCCTTAGTTGCTTTTCTTTTCCTGACAGCGTGTTAATCATCCTTCTTTTCTTCTCCTGCTCCACTTTTAAAATATTTCTCTGTTTTTCCTCGTCCAGCCTCAGAGAGTTTAATGCAGCAAAGTCTTCATACAATTTTATTTTAGTTTTTTCTATCTGTTTTTTCAGATCGGCAATAAGTTCAGCTTCATTTCTTCTGTATCTGCTAACATCCTGAATATATTTCATTCTCCTGTATCCCTGGTTAAAATCCCTGGCTGATAACACATAAACTATATAAGGATAACCTTTTGATGCTTTAAATGCATTCAGGATTGCCTTTTCGTATTCTCTTTTTATAGTTTCCAGATCCGATTCCATTAAGCTGATTGCAAGATTATTTAGTTCAACCCTCATCTGGAGCAGATCAGCCTCTTCCTTTAAATTGCTGATTACTCTTTCATGCAATTCAACTTTGTTTCCCAATACTTTAAGTTCATTTAATCCTGTTATTTTTTGTTTTTCAGTCTGTTTTATCAGATTGCCGACATATTCAATTTCCTGAAGTGTTTTTTTTCTCTGCTCTTCAAGTTCCTTTCTGCTTTGACCTGAAAGACTGATAATTGATAAAACCAATATGAACCAGACAAAACAGATCTTTTTCATATCCTCTTTAGAGTGAAGTTTGTTCCGGGAATAAAGTCCAGATCCCCATACCAGGGAACAATGAATTTCTTTATTTCTATTTTTATTTTTACATTTCTTTTAGAATCGACAATCCCGGTCTTACCCGGCAGAAGTAAATTATTTCCCCTGAAATCCGAATAATTTATTTCAAGTAAGTCCTCATAATCATCTGTAAATAACCTGGTTTTAATAACCTTTTTCAACTTACAGTCTATTGCAGATTTTAAATTTATCCCATAGTAAAAGCTTGATATGCTGATTGCTCCAGGTTTTACCTTTTCATTTTCTGTTATTCGTATATTATTGCCGGCCAGATCTCCGACGCAGATTTTTAAAATACCGGCCGGTATTCCTGAAATTCTTCTGAAGTCCTCTGATTCACCGTAAAGA
>JBEHWP010001149.1:0-1709 GCA_040217665.1 Vulcanimicrobiota bacterium | reverse complement strand
GAACCGGTAAACATTATTTCATAACCATTCAATTCTGAGATTTTCTTTCTTCCGTAAAGAGCTTTCTGGAAAGATTGATAAGACATATCTCTGAAGCCTTCCTTACCGATACAGGATAAATATATAGTGGCGGAAAGTGCGCAGAGAGCCTGGTTGGAACATATATTAGACGTAGCTCTTTCTCTTCTTATATGCTGTTCCCTTGTCTGAAGGGTAAGGACAAATCCTCGTTTACCGTCATGATCATGAGTAAGTCCTACAAGACGTCCTGCCATTTTTCTCATAAGTGCATTTTTACATGCCAGAAATCCCAGATGAGGTCCTCCGAAAGCTACCGGATTACCGAAAGATTGTCCTTCTCCTGCTACAATATCCACTCCCATAGTTCCTGGAGAGGCAAGTATGCCGAGAGAAAAAGGCTCTGTTATGGCAAGTATGGAAAGACTCCTGGATTTATGAGCCAGATCTACCCAGAAAGATACATCTTCAAGACATCCTAAAAAATTAGGAGATTGTATTATAACAGCAGCAATATTTTCATTGATTTCAAAATTGCAGGTACGTCCGTCTGAAAGAGGAATTTCCTCGATTTCTTCTTCTCTGGCAGAAAAATAAGTATTCAAAACCTTCCTGTAATCAGGATGAAGAGCAGATGAAACAAGAACCTTCTTTCTGCCGGTATGAGCCGTTGCCATAAGAGCAGCTTCTGCCACGGCAGTAGCTCCGTTATAATGAGAAGCATTGGACACGTCCATACCGGTAAGCTCACATATCAGGGTCTGATATTCGAATATAGCCTGTAATATTCCCTGGCTTATCTCTGCCTGATAAGGTGTATAGGCAGTATAAAATTCCGCTCTGGAAACAAGATGAGAAACTGCAGAAGGGATGAAATGATTATAAGCTCCTGCTCCGAGAAAAGAACTATCGGAAACTGTATTCTTTTTTGAAAGCTCCGTAAAATAATCAATCAATTCTATTTCGGCCCTGGCAGAAGGCAGGTCAAGGTCACCTTTGATTTTTACTTCTTCAGGTATGTCACAGAACAATTCTTCTATGGAAGAAACACCTATAACCTGCAACATCTCTTTTATTTCTTCTTTTGTATGAGGAATATACATAATTTAAGCTCCCTTTATTATCTCTTCATATTCTGCCGCTTTCAGCAACCCGGAAAGTTCCTCTTCAGAAGAAATTTCAATCTTTATGAGCCATCCCTCTTCATAGGGTGATGAATTCAGAAGAGAAGGATTATCAGCTACGGCACTGTTGACTTCTATTACTTTGCCGCTCACAGGAGCATAAATCTCCGAGCTTGCCTTTACGGAATCAATAGCACCACAGGAGGAAAACTGGCTTATTTCAGTTCCCTCCGAAGGTAATTCTACATAGACTATATCTCCTAACTGATCCTGGGCATAATCAGTAATACCTGTCGTTACTACAGAACCTTCTATTCTGGCCCACTCATGGTCTTTTGTGTAAAGTAGATTCGCTAACACTTTCATTATTTAATACTCCTTTCAAAATGTTAATCAATATAAGATTAATTAATTTACACATCAGTGTCTAATAATTGTGACGCGTAACCGGTGGAAGAAGACATTAATTTTACTTCCTTTATTAAGAGGTTTATAGCATGTATAATTTAAATAAATCGTGATACACAACGCACAATCTGTTATATTCCTGCGCATCACGCATCACGC
>JBEHWP010001148.1:0-1711 GCA_040217665.1 Vulcanimicrobiota bacterium | reverse complement strand
AGACATATATACTTGCAGACAGAAAAGCCCTTACTGTCTCAGAGATGAGTCATATTATAGCGAAAAAATCGGGAGTAAATATTCCTTCTGTTACTGTTCCCAGAATGATAGCTGTACCTCTGGCTTTTCTTTTTCAGAAATTTTTTTCTGTGCTGTGTCCCGGGAAAGACCCCTTTCTTTCAGTCTCAAAGGTGGATATATTGAGTCTTAATCAGGATTTTGATATTTCGAAATCTATATCTGCCGGTTATAATCCGGAGATTGAGCCTGAGAGTGGTATAGAGCATGTTGTAAGTTATTTCTGAACTGCTTCCAGCATAATATATTCCACACATAATCCCAGTGTTCTGCCATCATTGCTATTTAAACCTATATTTCCCGGCACAGTTGCATCAGGGAGGTCAAACACAATATTTATATTATTTTTAATAATGGAACCTTCCGGCAATGTGATTGTATATTCCATTTTATCTCTCACTATCCACTGACCGATTTTATTACCATTAACATATATATTCACTCTCTGTGCCTCAAGTTTCCCCGGCTTATAAAGGCCTCCTGTAAAGACCTTCAATATGAGTTTTCCTTTGATATCACCGGCAGGTATATTCACTTCAGCTTTTTTCCCGTCTGTCCATGTAAAATTATCTTCACCATCACTCCAGCCATGACTTTTGTAAAAATCTCCGTTTCCGTCTTTAATAAATCTGATTTGTTCACCGGGTCTGTATATTTCCGTTAATAACATGTCTTTTACCCTGATGCCGGATACAGACAGTTTGTCTCCCATACTCTGACTATTCGAAGAAAATGCATCAGGTAATTCAAAGGTTATTCTCAGGAGAGGATCCATCAAGCTCACTTCAGGTATAATAATCTTATATTCACCCGGTGAAGAGACAATCCATTCCCCGATTTTCCTGCTGTTTGCGTATATATAAACCCTCTGTCTCTTACCTTTTGCTATATCCGGTTCAAGATTAACCCGCATAATAAAGTCACATGTTATTTCTTCTTGATTTATCTGAAAAACCAGTTCTGCCTTTTTCTCACATGTCCGGGTAAAACCTTCTTCAGGTTCACTCCATCCTGAGACAAAAAAATTCTTACAATTTCCATTTCTGTCAAATTTAATTATAGTACCTGTCTGATAGAAATGAACAGGTAAAGGTGTGGGAGGAACGGGTGTGAAGGTTGGTACAGGTGAAGGTGTGGGAGTTGGAGCAGTCTGGTTGAATTTACAGCCTGATAGGGCATATAATATAATGAATAATAATGTGATTTTTTTTATGAACATAAGATATTGCAGAGAAGTGAAAATATTGCGGTATCACAATAAGGTTTCCAGTTTTTCTTCATGTTCTCTTACTCTGTGTCCTGTAGCAGTTACCTCCTGTTTCAGGTCTTCCATCGTTGTAGTTAGATTGGTTACATGATTGAACATAATTTTTTGATTTTCTGCCATGATATTTATTACAGGTATTATCTCTTTTTTTATTGTAATCCTTGTGTCTATAAATTCAAATTCCACTCTATCCAGACGTTTATTTGTTTCTTCTCTGAAACTGTTGAAATCATTACGTAATTCATCCTGTCCTTTACGTAATTCATCCTGTCCTTTACGTAATTCATCCTGTCCTTTAGTAAATTCAGCCCTTAATTCATCCTGTCCTTTAGCGATTTCAGCCCTTAATTCATCCTGTCCTTTTTC
>JBEHWP010001147.1:0-1718 GCA_040217665.1 Vulcanimicrobiota bacterium | reverse complement strand
CATAGAGAGATTGCAATCATGTAAAACTTTTTCCCAGTATTCTTCAGGAGACAGATTGTTCAGATCATATTCGAGTCTGTATCTGAAATAGATTTCAGAAAAGTCTTTTTCCCCGGGCATGAGGCGTGTTCTCATTTCTTTTATTTTATCTCTGTCCTGAGGACATATGACCTCTCCGTAATCAAATATGAGTGCTTTTACAGGTTTTTTATTCATTATAATATTTCCCTGTACCGAAAGCAATTCACAAGATGATCGTTTACCATGCCTGCAGCCTGCATAAAAGCATAACATATGGTAGTTCCGACAAAAGTGAATCCTCTTTTTTTCAGGTCTTTACTCATGGCATCGGATTCTTTTGAACTGGCAGGTATTTGTTCAATCTTTTCCCATCTGTTTATTATTGTCTTCCCTCCGGTAAATCTCCAGATATAATCATCGAAAGAACCGAATTCTTCCCGGATTTTTTTGAAGGCAATGGCATTTTTGACAGTCCCTCTGATTTTCAGCCTGTTCCTTATAATGTCTTTGTTCTGCAATAATTCTGCAATTTTATTTTCATCGAATTCAGCCACTTTATTTACATCAAAATCTGAGAAGGCTTTTCTGAAATGTTCTCTTTTCTTGATTACGGTAAGCCAGCTCAGACCTGCCTGAAAGGAATCAAGGACAATAAATTCAAAGAGTTTTTTATCATCATGAAGGGGTACTCCCCATTCCGTGTCATGATACTGAACCATAAGGGGTTCCTCTCCGGGCCAGGGACATCTCTGTTTCATTTTTTTCGGCTCTGTCATAATTTTGTATGTTAGTATTTAAGCCTTACTCCATGGTAAGCTTATACAAAACATATTATACCCTTTCTTTTGTTTATTTTTCTGAATTAAAACCGTATCAGAAAGACAGGCTTTCCTGAAAACTCATTCCCTTCTGGTACGGTCATTGACTTATTGACTTGAGCATTAATATCGAATAAAATCTCTTCACTCTTCACAATTTTACATATTAATTATTATGCTCAGTTCGGTAATATTCACTCTGCCTGTTGAATTTCCTTCACAGTCCTGAAGGCTTCACCCAGTGAATTTTCCATCGCAGGAAGACCCTGGCCGTCACTGTGAGAAAGATATATGGAACCGGTATTCTTTTTTATGGCAGGGAGCCACCTGGTATACATATAAGGCCTGTTTATGATGATTGCATGACCCCATCTGGTCAGATATACTTCTTCAAGGTATTTTGTACTTCCCGGCAATATTTTTTCAAAAGCATTTACTATTCTGCCTGCTATATATTCCTTTGAAGCCAGCATCATCTGACATCTTCCCATAACGGGGTCTTTAAAGGGAGCAAAACAGGTAATAATCTGACAGTCTCCCTTTTTTCTGCCCGGATGTTCCGGCCAGAAGACAGAAGCGAAATCCGTAAAAGCACCTGCATCGGGGGTGGTGGTAAGATATGAAGAAGAATGAACAATCCTGTTAAAACGCAGATTTGCTGTTATATAAGAACCGTATTGCTGTGCTCTGAGTGCTTCTTTCTGTCCGTCGGACATGCCGTCTGTTAATCTGGATGCGATAAAATATGGTGTCGCAATTACTACCTTTTTTGCTTCAACGGCTCTGGCCTGACCGTTCTGAAAGTAGTAAACAGAAATCTTATCGTCTCTTTCCTGTTTTATTTTATAAACATAAGAAGATGTTTTGATACGTTTTTTA
>JBEHWP010001146.1:0-1720 GCA_040217665.1 Vulcanimicrobiota bacterium | reverse complement strand
TGCGCCGAAATAGGTCTGATAATCTTTAGGGAACGACTTATACTCACCTTTTAGCTTTTTGTATCTGCTGTACCACTCCTTTGCCCTTCCTTTAAATCTGTCAAAGGCTTTTGACGGGAGCTGAGGAGGCGTATCGGAAACCTCCATTTGAGGCAGACTGTCTCCAGTGAGAAGTTTATATGCTTCATATACATTGGAAACTTCCCTTACTTCCAGACCGAGTTTTTTCCCTTTTTCTATTACATCGACAGATGCTTTTGTACCCATATCGATTGAATATCTCTGTCCTGCAGGAATAAGTACAAGGGTTTTTCCTTTTTTCTGGGCTCCGTAAAGTTTCTGCGGTATACCTCCTACAGGGCCTATTGTACCATCGGGATTAATGGTTCCTGTCATGGTGGCATCTTCTTTTACCTGCTGGCCGCGAAGAGCGGCCAGTGTTCCTACCGTCATAAGACATCCTGCACTGGGCCCGTCAATTCTGCCGCCTGTATCGAAAGAAAATTCATAATCTGTAGCATCTTTACCAAGGAGCATGTTGGCAAGCACTACTGCCATCCATCCCGATGACCGCCACATATTCCCTGTTCCTCCTGCCTCGCTTTCACCGAAAGAAACCTTGAGTTTTTCACTGGTTTTCTTCTCTGCTTTTATTATAACCTCACTTGACCCTCCGCTGGGAGGATTACCACCTAAATAATAAAGGGCATCCACTTTTACCTCTTTTTCTTCACCTGTACCGGCAGTTACCGGTGTTTCTTCGGAGGCGGAAGGAGTCTTCTGAGACACATCCGTTCCGGGAGTTGTATCATCTGTCTCAGTCTGTTGCATTAAATTATTGCATGGAGGACAGCAGCAGGAAGAAAATAAAAGTGTTACAAGACAGATAAATACAGAAATAGAGAGCATTTTCGTTACTTTTTTCATTATAATAACCTCCTTAAATAATCGTGACGCGTGACGCAAGGTAGCAAACCTGATCAATCAGTGAATAAATTCGTCTAAAATCTCTAAAATTCCTACATAAATATAAATTATTTAGATAAATTGCTTCTACTAATTTCCATCTAAAGCCTTATTTTACGCTATTAAAAACGAAAATTCCTATACCCAGAATTTATTTCTTTCCGCCTATGATACGGGAAATTTTTGTTTCCAGAAGAAGTGGAAATTCTGTAAAAAGCCTGTCATTCAGATATGCCTGAAACCACAAAAGTCCAGGCCTGTAAAGGGGAAAATTCTTTAAAGGCGATAAAAACCTCTTAACGGCACATTGCTGATCAGAATGAAAATTTCTCTTTAAAATCTCAAAGTAAAGCTGATCCTTCTGGGCTGTAAGTATTTTTATCTCTTCTTTATAATCACCTTCAGGAACAACCCATTCCGTAACGATACAGAAAGAAATATTTGAAGGATATGTCACAGCTTTTATTTTATTAAATATACCGCTCAATACAGGTCTTTCTGACATATCTTTACATATGGCATCACATAATATAAATGATTTTATAAACAATTCCAATATAGCTGACTCCTTAAATCGTAACGCGTGACGCGTGACGCGTGACGCGAGGATCGTTTATTATGAACAATATATATAGTAATTTATTCTATAAATATAAAAAAAATCCTACATAAGAGTTATCTTTAGTGAATCGTGAATCGTGAATCGTGAATCGTGAGTCGTGAGTCGTGAGTCGTAAAAAGTGAAGAGTGAAAA
>JBEHWP010001145.1:0-1726 GCA_040217665.1 Vulcanimicrobiota bacterium | reverse complement strand
TCCTGTCCCTGGCCGGGCTCTGGAGGAAAAGATATGCCGTATTAAAAGAGAGTTGTAAATGATATAGACGCAAAATATTAAAAGTCTGCAAAACCAGTTTACCACGTAACAGGATCATATCTTTTCCGGAAGAGTCCGGTCTGGGACAGGTTTTAGAAATGGGTATGAACTTATCTGGAGAGATACTTAGTGGGAAAGGAAAATCAATTTACAGTAAAATTGAATCTACTGTGTTGGAAAATATAATTATATCTTCTTCCTGAATTCTGCCATATTCATTTTTGCTGTTTTTACCTCCACCGTCTATACCGTCAGATCCTACACTGTACAACATAAATCCTGTCAAATTTTTTACATATCTATATTTACCATCTCTGGCGAAAGGATCTTCCGGCATTTTTTCCATATATGAAGGGACAAGTTCCTGAAGATTTTCAGGGAAGGCACCTCTTTCAGCATAATAACTGTAAAGGGCACAGACAATAGAAGTACCTATTTCATAACTTCTCATATATGTAAAATTCTCTACAAATTTTTCCTGAGAACCGGAATATACACAACAGCTGAGTAATTTTTTTCTCTGAAAATATTTCTCATATTTGTTATATATGAATTCAAACTCATCTCTTGACTGCCGGTAAGGTTTTTCCATAACTTTATCTAAAGCTATATAATAATTTGCAAGTCCGTTAACTTCTCTCTTCTGCTGAAAAGGAGTAAAATTTATATCTTTGCCGGTTAATAAGGTTCGAAATATTAAATAATCGTATACCAGGCAGTCTGAACATAAAGTATCAGGTATGAGAGAATTATTTATAATTTTTCTATATTTTTCATAAAATTCCTTATTTTGAAAAGGTATCTCTCTTATTTTTATTAAAAATCGATTTAAACTATTTTTCTTAATACTCATAATAAGGGAGTTATCCGTTCTATCATTAAACCCGTGCTGTAATTTTGATCCACAGTAATAACCGGTCATTATCATATCAAGGCCTTCGTCATATCTGCCATCAGTTATCAGAAACTCGCCTCCTCCTTCACAGAGTAACATAAATAGCCTGAATCCCAGACCTAAACGACCGGCACATAAACCGTGAAGTATTTTATCAGAATCGTTTAAATCCCGCTGAATAACACAATAAGGTTTTTCAATGGCATATTTAACAGGTATCCAGGTATAAATAATATTATTATAAAGATTTTGAAGCTCTTCTTTCGACATTTCTATCATGGAATTTGTTACAATATCTTCGATCTTACTATCTGAAAAATTCGCTGTTTTTAAAAGCTCTCTTAAGCCCATCTCTGAATAATAATTATTCACGCATTTATCCAGTTTTGCTGCATCCATGGCGGATAAATTTGATTTTTTAATGGTTTGTGCCGTAAGCTGTACGTGATCCATCAAATGCTCATGATACTTCTCATATTCTTTTTTGCCGGGAACAGAAGTGTCATGATAATAATGTCTGTTCCATTCCTTTATATGTTGCATCATTGATGAATAGCCGTTATCTTCCGATGGTATAGAATTAATTTTTTTTACTTTTTCTTCTCCTTCCCTTACAAAACTAACTTCTGTTTCAGGGTCTTCAAGTCTCACAGGCATAAGAATAACACCAAATTCCCATCCCACATAAGAAATACCTGCAAAAAAAAGAAGAAGACAAACAAATATAACATATTTTATATATTTTTTTATCATAATTTTATTGTTCCTTAC
>JBEHWP010001144.1:0-1733 GCA_040217665.1 Vulcanimicrobiota bacterium | reverse complement strand
AAAACCCGGGAAGAATTAGAAAATTTAATAAATAGTAATTCAAAGGCTCTTAAAGACAGACTAAAATTTGAGGTTTTTGATAAAAACTCCAGGAAGTTACATTATAGGGCTTCAAGTATTATAAAGAATCTTCTTTTTAATAAAAAATCCTCTAATAAGCAAATGCTCCAGGCTATTGAAGATTATAAAAATGATAAGGTTTCCTATAATTCTATAGAATGTTTACCGGATGAAGAACAGGATGCCTGCTCAGATGATTCTCCTGACAATATAAATAAATCTTTATATAAAACACTTTTATTCTTTAAAATTGCTGATGATATTAAATCCGGCTCTCTTAACCTGAAGCATTCTTATAAATACAGGTCTTTTGATGATTATTTAATACCAAAAGACATCTGGAAAAATAAAAAAGAAGAATATATAAAAAAAGCTGACCTCAACTCATTCAAAGATATAAATACATTACTGAAAAAACTCAAGAAAACACTGGATGATAGTTATAGAGAAACTAATTCCAATATCATAAATAACGCCAATAAATACATCCGCTTTGATAAAAATAATGATTTAATAATATCTACTCCAGGGGTTAATAAAGAGGAAGTTAATACTTCAGTTACCGATTTATTTCCAAAGAAAAATTATATACCTTTATCTGAGATTTTAGCTACCACCAATAATTTTTCCGGTTTCTTAGATGCCTTTCAGCACTGGAGTTTTAAATATAATAAAAGAAAGCCTTCTGATAAAACTTTTTTTGCTGCTTTGATGGCATATGGTTGTAATATAGGAAAAGATAAAATAGCCGGAGTATCCAGAAATATTAATGAATATGAACTGGAAAATACTATCAACTGGTATTTTACAGAAGAAAATGTTGATGCCGCTAATGATAAGATATTAACTCTGGAAAATAGATTGGTATTACCTGATAAATTAAAGCAAAACCCTAATATCACTCATACTTCCAGTGATGGTCAAAAGTATAGTGTCGAAATAGAAACACTAAATGCTGATTATTCTTTTAAGTATTTCGGTAAAGGCAAAGGAGTCAGTGCTTATAATTTTATTGATGACCGGCATTTTTTATTTCATTCAACTGTTATCAGTTCTTCAGAGAGGGAAGCTGCATATGTTATAGATGGATTACTACATAATGATATTGTAAAAAGTGATATCCACTCAACTGATACACACGGTTATACAGAACTGGTCTTTGCCGCTACACATCTGTTAGGGTTTTCATTTGCTCCAAGAATAAAAAATGTGAAAAAACAGCTTCTTTACAGCTTCATAAATAAAAAAGATTATAAGAAAGAAGGATGGAAGATTTTACCTGACAGGTATATCAATACAAAAATAATTCAGGAGAACTGGGATGATATATTAAGATTTATTTGCACTATAAAACTTAAAGAAGCCACTGCTTCACAATTATTTAAAAGACTCAGTTCTTATTCAAAAAATCATCCTCTTTATACTGCCATTAAAGCTTTCGGGCAAATTATTAAAACTATATTCATTCTGAAGTTTATTAATGACGTTGAATTCAGACAGGCCATAACAAAGCAGCTTAATATAAGTGAACTGACTAATAAATTTTCAAAAGCAGTATTTTATGGCAATAATCAGGAATTTAATTATGAAACTAAAGAAGAACAAATAATTGCAGAAAGCTGCAAGAGGTTAATTAAAAACGCTATTATTTGCTGGAATTACCTGTATTTATC
>JBEHWP010001143.1:0-1737 GCA_040217665.1 Vulcanimicrobiota bacterium | reverse complement strand
TAATTTAAGATTACAGGAATTTTCATTTTTAATAGCATAAAATCAATTTTTTAGGATTAATTTATTTAAAGAGAGTTAATCTAAATAATTTAAAGGTATGGGAATTTTTATTTTTAATGGGTGTAAATCACGGATCATGTAAATCACGCCTCAAATAGCACCTTTTAACAAATTAACGAGACCTCCTTCACCCTGGCATTTCTGTATATATTTAAATAAATCCCTGCCAAAAGGAGAAATGATTATGGTCTGTTGGGGATCAACTGTTACATTGTTGAGATACTGGAGCCTGAGTATGTCACCGTCGTGAAGTTCCGGAATTACACCGGCAAAGAAGAAACCTAAATATTCCAGGGTGGTGCAGAAAGTGCATGTAAGAGGATGAGTCAGAGGAAGATCTATATATATACATTCGATTTTATTCAGACACAGTTCTTTAAGATGTACCCGGACAAGATCCTTCAAATCAGGGCCGTAACGGGAAATATTCATAAAAGCAATCTTTCTGTCCGGTATTACTTTGATGTCTACCATGGCGTGGTCAGGCAGATCAAAGGTAGCTTTTCTTGTAGGCTTTTCAAATTTTCTTCGCAATTTTATATGTTCATATATATTTTTTATTATTGTAGTATGCTGAAGTGGAATATATACGGTACGTTCCGGTTCTTCATTGATTTTAAAATAATATATGATAGATGACTGGCGGTAAGGGTCTTCTTCCATAGCTCTTTCTGAAATGCTGGCAAATAGAAAACCTGTTTCCTGACCTCTGCAGGTACGGTTTACCTTCTGGGCAAAAGGATGAACTGTTACAGCTTCGCTGTACAGTCCGTATAGATTGCATTCTTTTGCATAGTCCAGTGATTTTGCCATCATCCTTGTAAAGAGTCCCTTTTTCCTGTAAAAAGGATGTACAACACACTGTATGAGTTCTGCTACTGTCGAATCAGGGCTCTGTTTCGCTATGCCTATATGTCCTGCTATTTCTCCGTCTTCCGTTACCGATATTACTGATTTCTGCAGACCTTTTTCCAGAAATTCCTTCATTTTTTCCGGATAATATATATAATCTCTATACGTATAACCATAAGTATGGTAAAAACACTTTGCGAGAGCTACTCCCTCTTCTCCTTCCATGAACCTTACAGTAACAGGTTTTTCGGTAATTTCTCCTGCAGGAGAAGTTTCTGCCTCTTCTTTAATGGACGGATGTTCTTCATAGGAGAAATTTTTTATTAATTCCAGACGTTTCCCGTCTTTACCTAAATTTATAAATTTTATTTCATCACTGAAGGCTTTCATAAGCATTAGACCTATACCCTGACCTTTTCCGCTGTCTACTGTTTTCCAGTCAAATGGCAGTCCTTTGTCTTCAATTGCTATGACAAACTGTGCCGGCCTTCTTTCCAGGGTAATATCAAAATATGCTCCGTCCTGACCCTCGAAGGCATGATCTATCACATTAAGACAGGCTTCATCTGCAACGAGTTCAAGTTTTCTGGCATCTTCCATGTTTAATCCTTCATTGATTGCCACATCCCGGACAAAAGCTACAATTGAAGATATAAGCTTTTTATCTGTTTTTACGGTTATTTTTGTAATCACGCTGTCAAACATATAAGTTCTCCTTATCTTTGAGACGGGGTAAATCAGGTTTCCCGTCACACGTTACGCGTCACAATCTTATCGTGGCGCAAATGTGGGGTGGAATTGCTTCATATTGAGTGAGTTCCCGCT
>JBEHWP010001142.1:0-1738 GCA_040217665.1 Vulcanimicrobiota bacterium | reverse complement strand
TACAATAAATAATAAAGTTATGGAAATTATATAAAATTTTTTCATAAACCTTACTCCTCAGACATGCGGTCAATTTTACCGTTTTCGTCATAATAATAAGTAGTGTTAGAAGTCTTTTTGCCGGTATTTTTCAAATACTCAAAAATAATATAGAGAATTATTAAACCGACAGGTATACCTATAAATGTAACAAAACATCCTGTTGTTACAGTGCCGCTGTTATCAGGAATTTTACCTTTCTTATAAACAGGGCCTCTGTAAAGATTATCTTTGTTACCTTCGCCGGCTTTCCATCCGTTGTTATTTTTGCGCCTGTTACCGGTTTCCCATACGTTGTTATTCCTGCGCCTGTTATAGGATCTACTGCTGTAAGCAACGTCTCTGTGCTCCTCTTTTTTATATTCGCCGGATTCTCTGCCAATCTCATACCTTTGAGCAGGAAGGCTATTAATCGTTTCTCCTGAAACCGGCCTGTTTATAATATTTAATGTAATGAATATTATAAACATAAAAGATAGATTAATGTATGAATATTTCATAAAAATTAACCTCCTCTTATTCTGGGTCTGTTCATTATTTCATCAGGATTTTCCTCGCCCGGTGGAAAAGTGCCTGATAAAAATTCAATACATGTGACAAGTTTTTCTGCAAAATCCTCTACAGGTTTTTGACCGGCAAGAGCTTTATTAAGTTCAATCATAAGCCTGTTCCATCTGTCTTTAGATATTTTTCCGTCTATGCCGAGATCTGAGAGAATTTCAACCCGTCTTTCAAACAGGGATATATAGAATAAAATACCTGTTCTGTCTTTTGTGGCAGAAACACTTTCTTCAAAGAAGGCTATTTTTGCCCCTCTTTTAACCTGTTCAATTCTTCTTTCTTCCCGTGTAAGTAATTTCATAAATAATTCGATTCTGGCGCAAATAATATAACCGATTCCATATGTCATGATCACAAGAGGCAGTACATACCACGTATGTATATCAAAAGGGGAAAAGAGAATGAATATAAGTGTTAACATAGAGAGAATAAAACCGAATATTATCGGCACGTCTCTATAGCTTTCTGAAAATTTTGCTATGGCAATAACTATCTCCGCAGAAGTAGATTTTTCAATTTCTGTAACAGCATGTTCCAGTTTTGTCAGTGATTTTTCATCCAGGAAATTATTCATAATTAACCTGCCTTTCTTATTGCTGATAATATTAGATTACCTCTGATTGATTACTACTTTAAGGTGCCCTGGTGTTAGGTTTCGGGTTCCAGATGATGGGGCAGGAAGAATCCGGCATTCAAATCCCGTCACCCAAAACCATTCACCTTTTAATTATTTTGCTCATATCAGTAATAAAATATTTTTAGGTACAAAATTTGCACCTGTATAACAAGGAATTCGACAGAGGTAATCGAATTTCCTATAAAATAACATTAGGAGGTTTAATTTAATGAAGAGATTTTCTTTTTTAGTTCTGGCCCTGGTACTTTTGTCATATTCCCTGGCCAGTGCTCAGACAGGTAATAAAAGATGGGCTTTAATCATAGGTATAGGCAAATATCCTGAAGCTGCAGGAGTAGAGAATTTTAATTATGTAGAAAATGATATACAGGGAATGGAAACTTTGTTTAGAGAAAAATTTGCCGTTCCTGCTGAAAATATTACTGTTATTAAAGATGAACATGTGACAAAGGAAGGCGTGAAAAATGCAATTGCCGATATGGCAGGCAGGGTAAGTGAAAA
>JBEHWP010001141.1:0-1742 GCA_040217665.1 Vulcanimicrobiota bacterium | reverse complement strand
AGGAAATCAGGTATGGAGCACTCAACCGAAAGACCACTGGATACTCGGTGTTGTAAATGAAAAAAAGAAAATATTGAATCCTGTAAATGAAGAGAAACCATTATTGGTGCAGGGCATAACGAGACTGGAACTGTATGCGGCAGACACCGGATGGTTTAAAAAAGGACAGAACTTCAAAATAACTGTAACATATGGAGACGGAACATCGGAAGAAATATTAACAAAAATAACAAAAGAAAAAGCCAGACAGACTATGGGAACAACAGTGTTATGGTCTGGTATAGGAGGAGATGCTGTAGGTCCGGGAGAACAGGCAGGCCCTGATAAAAGGCCTGATGGCCATTTTTCTCTCATATTTCAGCTTGGAGCAATACCTGTAAAATATGCCCCTCCTGAATGGTCTGATAAAGAACCATCTTATTCTCCAAAGGGAGATAAAATTGTTTTTACTTCTGACAGGGATGGAAATGAAGAAATATATATTTCCAACCCTGATGGAAGTAACCCTGTAAGACTGACAAATAATCATGCAAGAGATTTTGCTCCGTCCTGGTCACCTGACGGTAAAAAGATAGCTTTCACGACAGATAGAGACGGTTTATACAATGAAGAAATATATGTAATGAATATAGATGGAAGCAAACAGACAAATGTAAGCAATAATCCATCAAATGATCGAACTCCTGCATGGTCTCCTGCAATTAAATCCAGATAATTTAAAGGTACAGGAATTTTCATTCCAGTTAAATTATTATATAGTTGAGGGTTGATTTCAACTCTCAGACTTCAAACCTCAACTTTAAACAACTCGCCTGCAGGGCGTTAAGTTCTTGTCGTGACACGTGACGCCAGGATATTCCAATTACTGCAGATAATAATAATAATAAAATATTACATACCAAGACCGAGACCAAGGGAATCTCCTACCGGTGCTGATGCTGCTTTCTTCTTTGGAGCTTTTTCTTCTACAAGCTTTGCAAGAAGTAATACCATAGTTACCTGACATCTTCCGTCACAGTTACCTCTCTGCTGATATTTCTGACATACCTTTAGGGCAGGACAGTTAATACATTGTTTTTTCTTTTCATCTACATCATCGGCAAATTTCTGCAATGCAGGATTAATATTCGGTGTATAACCGTACATGGAGGTTACCTCCTTATAAAATTATAGTGTATTTCATAAATTTAAGTTATCATGACGCGTAACGCGTGACGGGGTTTATATTCCTGCGCATCACCCATTAAGCTTTACGCATTACGAGGTTATTATTTATGTATATAAATTTCTTGAAGTAAAGAAAATTCCCTTTTCCTTTTCAAGTTTTTTACTAATTAATTAGTGAACAGTGAGCAGCAAGTAAAATCTCATTTTTTTCACTTTTCACTTTTCACTAACAGCCATGACCGGTTCGGTCACAAGGAATTATGAGGATCCTTTCCTGTCGTAAAAAAACATTATTGGTTCTAAATTATGAAATACACCATATATACACAGAGGATTATTTTTGTTATAATAATCATTACACCTTATATTAATGCAAAGGTGGTTATTTAAGTGGATAAATTCAATCTTTTTTTTGTTTCTCATAGCCACTGGGATCGTGAATGGTATCGTTCTTTTGAAGTTTTTCGAAAAACCTTCGTAGAAATTATGAAGGATTTTATGAATTTCCTTGAAAAAAATCCTGATACTCCAACCTTTACGTTAGACGGACAGACATCTTTAATTGAAGATTATCT
>JBEHWP010001140.1:0-1748 GCA_040217665.1 Vulcanimicrobiota bacterium | reverse complement strand
GAAGAAATAGGTGAACGTCTGTCAATTCCCGGCGGTACTGTATGCTCCCGTTTAAAAAGGTGTCTCCTCAGATTGTCAGAGATTTACAGTGAAATGTCTTCAGGATTTAATGTTAAAAGATAAATTTTTTCCATGAAAATTATAAAAAAAAAGAAAAAAAAGGAAGTTTTTTTCTTTTTTGTCGTCTATTAGGGTTGAATAACAAAAAAATATATACACTGTAAGATGTTCTGTGTAAACCTGCCATGAATAAGGCTTTAACCGGTGAATACATAGAATTTCTGAAACGTCAAAAATTTCAATCCTTTATAAGGGGTGATATTATGGCTGGCATATGTGATGACATATCTGAAAAAATGATGAAATATATAGACGGGCTCGCAGATCAACAGGAGAAAAAGGAAGTAGATGAACATCTGAGAGAATGTAAGGACTGTCAGGAAGAATTTCAACTGTTGCAAAAAGTTTCGCCTGAAATGAAAAATCTTTCCCTTTTGAGTAAAACCTGTCCACCTCCGGAATTACTTGTAAGATTTTCCGAACAGGACGTAACCTTCAATGAAGGAAAAGAAGTGAGGGCCCATCTGGAAAATTGTTCTTCCTGCAGAGATGAAGTAACACTTTTATTTGAATTAAATCAGGAACTTTCTCTGGAGCCTTTTGCAGAGATATACAAAAAGGAAACTATTCCTGTATGTCTTAAATCTCTTGTTGAAGAAACCTATCATCCCCCTCAGAAAATTGCCAGAAACTGGAACTTTGGAGATTTTCTGTCATCGTTCTTCGGTAAAAAAAAGCTTGTCTCGGCTATGGCTACATGTTCTATAGCTATTTTTATGGCTTTAAACGGTGTTTTTCAGCTTGAACCGACTTTTCTTTCCTCCGGTCAGCAGGATATGAGTGTTAAACAGGTTCCTGTTCCTGTCAGTGCAGTAATGAACAGTGAAAAAAGTAGTTCAGACTCTGCAAAAAAGGAAAGTAATTCCCTTTTTGCAGATGAAAGTGTATCGAGAATTACTGTGTCAGGTGAAAGTAAAATTCTCCGCTCAAATGAACTTTATGCCCAGAGATCTCCCGGTCTGTCACCTTTAGAATATAGTATTTCTCAGATGGACGGCGTAAGAATTGCCTCTGTAATATCCAATAATAAAGATGTTTCCGTTAAGGTTGATTTAGATCCGTCTTATTCCATTACATCCACCCAGATTTGCCGTATAATAGCACTTGTGTCAAAAGACTTGAATGTTCCTTCGGAACGTATAGTCATTTATGATAACAGAGGTCTTGTTCTGTCTGATAATATAAAAGAACGGCAGAAGAATGAATATGCAGATTTGACCGAACAGCAGAGACTTGAACAGCATAATTTCGAAGAAGTCCTTACAAAGAATGCTCAGAATGTTCTGGATAAGGAACTTGGGCCGGGGAAAGCTGTTGTTTTTGTAAGCAGTAATATAAATTTTACAGTTAATGAGCCTCTGTCTATTCCGGGAAGAACGTTTGTCGTTAACGAAGGAGATCAGGGATATGCTATGGCTCCTGCTCTGGAGGAAGAAAAAAGTAATATTTCAACTGATACTATAGATTCAGATAAAAAAGACAGACCATCTTTTTCTAAAGGTAAAGATTTAAGTAACAGGAAGGATTTGAATGTAACAGTTTATCCTCCCGGTACTATTAATAAGCTCGATGTTCAGGTTACACTTAATGATACGGAATATAATCAGGAAATTGTTAAAAATATTGTT
>JBEHWP010001139.1:0-1752 GCA_040217665.1 Vulcanimicrobiota bacterium | reverse complement strand
TGGATAAAATATTTAAAGAAAAACAGATAATGATAACAGAACTCACAAAAGAAGAACAGGAACTGGCACGAAGTCTCTACAGAAAAAGAGGCACTGAACAGGGAGTATTCAGAATAGATGAAAAACCTGTCATGTTATATCATCTTACAGAACAGGGGAAAGAATTAATATTACATCTACAGGAAAATCTTGGAGACAGAAAAACGGAAATCAGTCAGATAACTCCCGAACTGCTTCAGGAAGGAAAATGGAAAAGTGTTAATTTCAGAAAATATAATATAAGTCTGAATCCTCCCAGGTTAAATATAGGGAAAAAACATCCTTACAGACAATTTCTTGACTGGGTGAGACAGAAATTCATATCACTCGGATTTAAAGAGATGAAAGGTCCTGTTGTGGAAACAGAATTCTGGGATATGGATGCCCTGTTTATGCCGCAGTTCCACTCTGCAAGAAATATCCATGATGTGTACTATATAAAAAAACCTGAATATTGCAGAGAAATAGAAGAGCCATATTTATCAAATGTGGCTGCCTGTCATGAGAACGGAGGCACTACCGGCTCTGAAGGATGGAGATATAATTTTGACAGAGAGAAGACAAAAAGACTTGTCCTGAGAAGCCAGGGCACGGCACTTTCTGCAAGAACTCTTGCAGGAAATCCTGAAATACCGGGAAAATATTTCGGTATAGCCAGGTGTTTTCGCTATGACCAGATAGATGCAACTCATGGAACAGATTTTTTCCAGAGTGAAGGAATAGTGCTGGATGAAAGTATCAATTTCCCGAAATTACTGGGCTTATTAAATCTCTTTGCAAAAGAAATAGCAAAAGCAAAAAAGACAAAATTTACTCCTGCTTATTTTCCTTTTACAGAACCATCAGTAGAGCTTCATGTAGAACATCCTGTACTTGGCTGGATAGAACTGGGAGGAGCAGGCATATTCCGTCCTGAGGTTACATTGCCTCTCGGTATAGATGTCCCTGTTATAGCGTGGGGACTGGGCATAGACAGGATGGCTATGGTATCTCTCGGTATAAATGATATAAGACAGCTCTTTTCCCATGACATGAACTTTATCAGAAATTCAAAGGCGGTGATATAGATGCCAACAATAAGCTGCTATTATAAAGATATTCAGAAACTCTACGGACAAAAAATAGGACTGGAAGAACTGCCTGATTTACTTTCAAAAGCAAAAGCAGAGTTCAAAGAATATGACGAAAAAACAGGAGAATTAAAGATAGAACTCGTTGATACAAACAGACCTGATCTGTGGTGTGTGGAAGGTGTGGCAAGACAGATAAGAGAAGCAGTATTACATAAGAAAAGTAATTACCAGTTCTTCTCATCAGAACCTTCAGAGAATGACATGATTATAGTAGATGCAAATTTAAAGGACATAAGACCTTTTATAGGTGGATTTCTTGTACTGAATATAGACGTAGATGATGCTCTTCTCACACAGCTCATACAGACCCAGGAAAAACTCTGTGTAAATTACGGACGTAACAGGGAATTAATTGCCATAGGCGTATATGATGCTTCAAAAATAACATTCCCTGTTTATTATAAAGGTTTTAAAGAGAAGGAAATAAAATTTGCGCCCCTGGGGTTTTCGGAACAAATGGATTTAGGAGAAATACTGGAAAAACATCCGAAAGGTCAGGAATATTCAAAGCTGGTGAAAAAATACCCCCTTTATCCTGTCATAATGGATAAAAACAGTAACGTCCTTTCCTTTCCCCCTG
>JBEHWP010001138.1:0-1754 GCA_040217665.1 Vulcanimicrobiota bacterium | reverse complement strand
AGTCGGTGTGCTTCCCGAAGGTGATGTGGGAACAGATGTTGGAACAGGGGTGGGAACAATGTTGTTTATAATTATAATAATAATATTTACATTAACTATAGTTACATTATTTGCACCGGTAGGATTGTTTGGATTTGTATTATATTCACTTTCGTTTCTCCACATTGCTATATAGGCATTCCCCTGAGGAATATCTGTAAAGAGGTATGAACCGTCCGATGCTGTTGTCATGGTTCTGTAAGGTGTGGCCTGAGCTGATAGTTCGGTACGGGGAAATGAAGATGTATACAGGGCTACAAAAGCATTTGCTATAGGGGTGATGCCATCACTTTCAAATACTTTTCCCGATACGCTTCCTGTAGGTACCTGTGTCGGCACGGGAGTGGCTGTCTGTGTGATTACATTAACAGTGCTTCCGCCTCCTCCACCGCATCCGGCAAATAATATGAACAGTATTAATCCTGTGAGAAAAATAAAACTATATTTTGACATATTGTTTCCTCCTTAATTTTTCTGATTATTATTGTTCGATTACAGATATGCCGGAGCCTCCTTTCCTCTGAAAAAGTGCGTGTAAAAATATTGTGAATCACCCACCAATCAATTGGTGGGCATCCTGCTTCTTAGAATGATGCCTCGTAGACTCAGTGTAAACTGATTCCGCCGGCAGAGCATCCTCCACAGGCATAACTTCGGGAAATTCATACCCTAGTGCCTTTAAGTTGGCAAAACCTTCATCTCTTATATTTAAGGAAGCATTCAAATCTCTGTCAAGAACGCTTCCACAACATGGACAACCCCATATTCTATCAGAGAGTTTTAAATTCTTGTTTTTATATTTACAATTATTACAGACCTTTGATGAGGGATAAAATGTGTCTACCTTGTGAAATATACTGCCATATAACTTACTCTTATACTCAAGCATCACTGTAAATATACCCCATCCTGAGTCTGATATGGATTTTGATAAATGTCTGTTTTTTAATAGACCTTTTACATTTATATCCTCTACTATTATGACTTGATTTTCGTCTACTATTCTACGGGATAATTTATGTAAAAAGTCTTTTCTCTGATTTTTTATCTTCTCATATACCAGTGCTACTTTATATCTTGCTTTTTCTCTGTTCTTACTTCCTTTACACTTTCGGCTTAATCTTCTCTTCTCTTTCTTTAACTTCTTTTCTGATTTATTTAATATTTTAGGATGACATATCTTCTCACCTGTTGATATTGTGACAAAATGGGTGAGACCTACATCAAGACCAACCATATCTTTACCATTCTTATTTACTTCTATCTCTTTCTCTACAAGGATATTTACGTAATAATTATAAGTTCCTGTTTTTGTTATACTTATATTTTTTATTAAACCTTCTATTTCTCTATGAAGATTTATCTTTATTTCACTCTTAAGTTTCGGAATGCTTAATCGATTACATTTTATACTGAAATGCTGCGGGATTGATATGGAATTACTATCTTTTTTCTTCTTAAATACAGGAAATTTTGCACGGCCTTCAAAGAAATTACAAAAAGCACTCTTTAAATTCTTTACTGCTTCCTGAAGACTCTGAGAATTCGCTTCTTTCAAAAATTCATATTTTTTCTTTAACTTAACGACCCCAGAATTCTCCACCTATAGCGTCCACAGCTTAGGTGGAGATGAATGGGGAGTCCTTTCTATGATTGGATTTATTCTCTATATAAATATAATTATTATTTCTGCATATAAACTTTATTTTTCCAGG
>JBEHWP010001137.1:0-1757 GCA_040217665.1 Vulcanimicrobiota bacterium | reverse complement strand
TTCACTTCCGAATGTTTTAATTAATTTATTCAGTGTCGCTTTACCTGCTCCCGGAATAAATTCCATTGGCACCTGGTAATAATATGGAGGTCGATTTTCAGGATGTTTCGGCTCTTTAAAATCTTCTATGGAAACGATCCTGTCCAGAACGCCTCTTACGACTTTCTCACTGTTACATCTCTCACACTGTAATACAGGGGGCGGAGTATCTGCAATAAATCCGCATTCCGGACAGTGGGTTCTGTGGTATTTCCCCAGTTTGGGATCAAGTCCGTAATTGGCCGCTATCTTTCTGTCCTGTCTTCCGTAGAGGGCAAGTATTAATTCTTTGAATGTAGGTTTTTCCATGACTATTTTGTTATATTCTCTTCCTATTTTTCCAAGGGAATGGGCATCTGAATTGCTTATAAAAGAAAAATTTTCGAGTTCTCCTATTTTATCGGCAAGGTACGTATCGGCACTCAGGCCGAGTTCTATGGCAGGTATATTTGTAAGCATGTCAGAAGTAAAAATTTCACTTATTCTTCTTGCGCAATTTCCGTAAATACTTTTATGAGGTGTAAAAGCATGGGCAGGTATCAAGACTCCTCCGAGACTTCTTATTATATTGTGAAACTGTGCCGCAGGAATACCGCTCTGCTGTGAACTTAAATCAATATTTGTAATATACCGGGACATGATAGTACTGAATTCCGTTATCTGTTTTAAGAATGGAAAAAAGGCCACCTGGTGCGATTTTCCCCTGTTTTCTTCCGTAGTTTCTATTTCCGAAGCAAGAATGACCGTTACCCTGTCCCTGTGTCTCATGCCTCCGTCAGGCATTTCCAGGAGTTCTCCCTTTTTTATAAGATCTTTTATGTCTTTAATAACCCTGGGAGAAGCACAATCCACTATGGCTATTATGTCTATGCCTTTTCTTTCCAGACATTCCTTTATTATGCTGGCGAAAGTCAGTTTTCTGGAAGCAGTGATTTTTACAGGTTTCCCTTCACTGTTTGCACCTATATGTATATGGAGATCTGCGAAATATTCTTTCATTTTTATTCCTTCCATGTAGTTATTTAAACCATTAAATTATAATGGAATTATAGTGGAAATACAAGAAATTTTCACTCTTATAGTGTTGCTATTAAAAGTAATCTTTTTATGTTATAATAATTAAGGAATGATAACTGTTCACGCGTTATGAAATCATTTTTGGAGACGGTAATATACAGGAGTTGATTATATGCGTGCAAGTATTGATATAGATAGTACTCTTTTGACTGAGGTCATGGAGAAATCAGGGGCGAAAACAAAAAAAGCCGCTATTTTAATAGCAATCAAAGATTATATTAGATTTAAGAAACTACAGGAACTTAAAGGTCTTATAGGCAATTATGATAATTTTGGCCTTACTCCTGAAGGTTTAAGAGAAATACGTGATGAGAGATAAATTTCTTATAGATACATCTGCCTGGATAGTCAGCTTTAGGAAATCGGGAAATGAAAAATTAAAAGAAAAAATTATTCATGCCCTTGATAGTGATTCCGTATTAATAACTGATATTATCAAACTTGAATTACTTCAGGGCTGTCTTGATAGAAAAGAGTATGAAACAATGAAATCCCGTCTGGATGCTGTCGAAAATCTGATTCTCAACTCTACTGTATGGGATATGGCTTTTAATGCCGGTTTTAGATTAAGGAGAAAGGTCAAAGAACTGGTATAAAGAACCTACAAAAATCTATAAATACCACTTGAAATCCAGTTGATT
>JBEHWP010001136.1:0-1757 GCA_040217665.1 Vulcanimicrobiota bacterium | reverse complement strand
GAAGGAAAAGAAAAAATAAATGTTAAATTTACTCAGAAAATTTTTATGGAAAATGGAGACATTAAAGAACAGAATGAACAATGGCTTTATCTTTTTGATAAACATAAAACCTATTCCATAGATAATGTCAATAAAACTTATAAAGAAAATGATGTTATTGAAGGTATTGATAAGATTATGAAAGAAAATTTTTCTCTCGACAGAGAAGAAAAAAGTGTTTTTTATAAGTCTCACATTGGCTCTGATAAAATTGCCTGCTTCTCAAAAGCTGATGACTTTTCTGACCATTATATAATGCGTATCAAAGATAAAAAACTGAATAATTTAATTACTTCAACGGAAATACGTACTAATGACGCTATGATTCATGTCTTTTTTTCCCCTTCGAAAGAGATTATAAATCCTGACAGGTTTGAAATACCGGGAGGATATAAAAAAATATAGTACGATTATATGGAAATAGTGAAGAGGTTAAGAATACGGAATACTTAACCAGGTAGCTGATTTAATGAAAGGATGATGTTCATGTTAAAAATTATCTCTCTCTCTTTGATGTTATTTATTTTTATTACAGTAGCCTCTTATGGTAAAGATGCTCATGTTACTGTAACAGTAAAAGAAGGTTATATTGACGGCCCTCACGGTAAAATATGGTACAGAATAGCAGGAGCCGATAAAGAGGGAATTCCTCTTCTTGTATTACATGGAGGCCCTGCTTTCCCTCATGACTATCTTTCTTCACTTGAGGCCATATGTGACGAAAGACCTGTTATTTTTTACGATCAGCTCGGTTGCGGTAATTCTGACAGGCCATCAGATTTATCTCTCTACAGTGTGGAATATTTTGTAGAAGAATTAGAAAATGTCTGCAGTGCTCTTGAGGTAAAAAAGGTTCATATTCTGGGGCAGGGATGGGGCAATATGCTCGCAGTTGATTATATGCTTACAAAAAAACCTGATAATGTGGTAAGCCTCATATTTGCAAGTCCATGTTTGAGTTCTTCCCGTTTTATAGAAGATCAGAAGGTTTATCTGGCAGAACTTCCTGAAGATCAGCAGAATACTATAAAAGAAAGTGAAGGGGCAGGTAATTTTACTTCTTCAGAATATCAGAAGGCTATGAACAATTATTACAGACTTCATGTGTGCCGCCTTGATCCCTGGCCTGATTGTGTGAACAAAAGTTTTGAAAAGATAGGCCAGCCTGTTTATGAATATATGTGGGGGCCGAGCGAATTTACCGTTACCGGTATACTTAAAGATTATGAAAGGGCAGAGAGGTTGAAAGAAATAACTGTTCCGACTCTGCTTACCTGTGGTAGATATGATGAAGTACCACCGTCTTCTACAGAATATTATCAGTCTATGATGCCCGGTGCCGAAATCTCTATTTTTGAAGATGCTTCCCATCACCATCATCTGGAGAAGAACGAGGAATATATAAAGGTATTAAGGGATTTTTTCGGAAGGAGCGAAACAGGTAAAAAATAACTATAACCGTGACGTGTTACACGTAACGCGTCACGGACAGGTTTCACCATATTGACTGTTTATTTTTACTTCTTTCATTAATTCGTCCCTGTTTTTTTTAGCATGTTTATAAGCAGGGTCTATCTTTAATGCTTCATTGAAACAACTGAGTGCTTCTTCATGTTTACCCTGTTTATATAAAACCTCTCCTTTAAAGTTCCATGCCACATCATAGTCAGGTTTCAATCCCAGTGCTTTATCGTAACATTCAAGAGCTTCTTTGTATT
>JBEHWP010001135.1:0-1757 GCA_040217665.1 Vulcanimicrobiota bacterium | reverse complement strand
TAATGAAATTAAATCAGCTTGCAGAAGATAAATTTCATTTCAGAGATAAAGGGAACTATGCCTGTATTACGGAACAGCCTGTAAAAGGTAAGAAATATGCAGGTGGACAGAAAATAGGAGAAATGGAAGGCTGGGCTTTACAGGCATACAGGGCTTATAAAAACCTTGATGAATTATATACTCTTAAATCAGATGATATAAAAGCCAGAAATGATAATGGTCGAGGAGTATCAGAATCATTAAAAATGTTTATTTATTATCTGAGAGCTATGAATTTTAATATAGATTTCCTTGATAAAAACAAAAAAACTATAACGGAAGAACTATTATTTGATGAAATAGAAACTGATAAAATAAAAGAGATAAAGCTGGAAACTGCCAGTGAAGAAACTGTATGCAGCTGGTGTAATAACAGGGAAATCAAAAAAGTTGCACAGAGTAACTTCTATTTAAAGAATCAGAAAGAACAGGCAGATATAAAAGGGACAATTTATTATAAAAAATTCTTTGGAGAATGGAGAAAAGACGTAAAAATAGACAGAAATTTAAAGAATGAACTGCTTGGAGAAGTGCTGGAGAAAATGGATGTAACAGAAAAAGATATTATAAAGGGAATAACAGTATTATTTCAGAAAAAAATGGAACAACTTATAAAACTGCTAAAACGTTATTTCTATGATCAGACAGTAGACGATTTCCAGACAATACTTGAAGGAGAACATGATTACATTAAAGCTTTAACATACCTGAGAGTAGATAATAAAAAACTTCTCCGCCATAGAATGGCTTATATTACATTACCTGATGGGATAAAACATCCTCTTACAGGTTCGACAATAAAAAAACTTCCTGTAATACCTCTTGCATACAGACCTGTTATGGAAATAGACAGAGAGATTATAAGCCATGATCTGAATTACCACTATGAAGAAATACTTAAATATTCTGACAGCACATACAATAAAGCTTCACTCTATATAGCTGTTCACAGATTATTCAGGAATAAACAGGAAAAAGTAAAAATTGATAATAAAGAAATTCTTATTAAACCGATAAGGAATAAAAAAGGTGTTTCTCTAAATTCTTTTATCAAGATACTTGAAGGTAAAGAAGGCCATATAAGGAAATATATGCTCGGAAAAAGAGTTGACTACAGCGGCCGTGGAGTGATAGTAGTAGATCCTGAACTGGAGATTGATCAGGTAAGAATAGCTTCGAAAGAACTATTAAGAAATCTGCTTGAAATGAAAGGGACTTACAGTGATTTAGATCTGAATAATAAAGAAATTCTTGAAGAAATAAGAAAAAGACCTTTAATATTGAATCGTCAGCCTTCCCTGCACAGACTTTCTATTCAGGCTTTTGAAAACGTACCATTGGAAGCAAATGAAGAAAAGGTTATCTATTTAAATCCACTCGTAACAGGAGGGTTTGGAGCAGATTTTGATGGCGATACTATGGCATTCCATATACCTGTATCAGAAGAAGCTGTAAAAGAAACAGAGAATTTACTACCTTCCAATAATATTCTCTCCCCTGCCTCTGAACAAATTCATTTTAACCTGGGACAGGATATAAAACTGGGAAACTATTTCTGTAAAAATGACAGGGAATTTTTAAAAGAACTATCACCTTATAAGACTCTGGAAGAATTTATAAGTAAAATAAATAATAAAGATAGTTTAATAAAACTGAAAAATGTAGTTAATATAATCTTAAATAAAGCTACTATGTCAGGAACAACATTTTCTGTATTT
>JBEHWP010001134.1:0-1758 GCA_040217665.1 Vulcanimicrobiota bacterium | reverse complement strand
AATAGTTTTTCCAGATGAAAATGCTCTTTATAATATGGTTATATACTGCGGTTTCAGCAGCCATTATAATAGCTGGGAAAAGGAAATGGCTATCATGTCTCCTGAAATAGAATATATAGAAAGTAAAATAAATATAAAAATTTATGAGGTAACATGTTTTGTAGAACTACAGGATATTGACAGATATGAATGTGTCGAATTTTCTGTTGTTTCCCCTGTTACAGAACAGGTTTTTAATAATAAAAATTTAAATTACTGGTACAGATTTCAGTGACACTTTTCCTTGTCCGTCATTTTCATAAGGAGTTGTAAAAAAACAACTGTATCATATTTACAATCGTAACCCGTAACGCGTAACGGGTGACACGAGAACAATAAACATAATTTGCCGGAATTATTTTCTTACAATCTCTTAATCTATAAACTCTTTAAAAATCTTCAATACAAGACATACTATTTCCATTGTATAATTTTTCTGAGAAGACTTATGTACGGGATAATATTGTACATGCTGTATAGGAGGAGCTGGACTTTTAGATTGTCCATATATATTTTTTTCTTCTTTTTTCTTACCTTCCTGAACCTTGAGCCATCTGAGGATTCTGTTTAATTCTCCCCCGTCAAGCCATATTCCATGCTGGCATGAATCTATAGTCACACCGGAATGATTTTCATAAGATTTTCTGTTCATAAAAGTTTTACATACAGGGCATTTAACATACTTGACCTGTGACGGTTCCCCTTTACCTTCTTCCATAAGAAGAACCGATAAAGCTTTAAGACCTTTATTTTTCGATTTATCGTCTCCTTCTTTCGAGAGACTTATCAGGCCTTCCAGTTCCAGGGGATCAAAGAACAATCCCTTACATTCTTTACATCTTTCTATATAAAGAGGTATATCCGAAGGTATACATACAGTATCAAGCTTTATATTGCATCTGGGACAATCTCTGTCAGATACCTTTACAATAGTAATCTCAGGTGCATCACCTTTATTTTTCCTGGAAGCTCCGCAATAAATACAGGCACCTGTAAGCTCCTGAAGAGGAGCTCCGCAGTTACTGCACTCCATAATTTCACTCCTTACTATTTACTGCTATATTTTACATAATAATTCGCCAGAAAATATTACATTCCCTTTCATCAAGTAAATTATTCAGAAGTTTTATCTGGCAGATAATTCCTGTAGCCTTCTCGATAGTGCTCTCATAGAAATATGTTATAATATTACTGACCTGAGCATAAGCATTTAATAATCGTTTTCCTCCCGTGACGCGTAACGCGTAACGAGAGCATATATGCATTATTTATGCTCACCTCAGTAGATAAACACTTTTTAAAGGAGCAGCAAAATGGGAAATATGAAACAGGGGAGTCTTGCAACAGGTTCGGGGAATACGCTGGAACAGACCGTTACAGGCACTCTTCTGAGTAAAGGATTTACCATAGTTAATTACGGAGAATATATAAAAAAGAAACATAACTACGGAGAAGAACTTTTGATAAAAAATGTACCTTATAAAACAATATACGGTCATAACGGGAAAACGGAATTTTTACTTATATCCCGAACATACTCACTTGAAGTACGTATTGAATGCAAATGGCAGCAGGCATCAGGCAGTGTGGACGAAAAATATCCCTATCTATATCTCAACTGTATTGAAGCCATGCCTGAAAGAGATATTATAATTATAATAGACGGAGGAGGAGCAAAAGAAGGTTCTATAAAATGGCTAAAAAAAGCTGCAGAAGATC
>JBEHWP010001133.1:0-1763 GCA_040217665.1 Vulcanimicrobiota bacterium | reverse complement strand
ATAGTTCTGATTTACATTATATATTCTTAATTTTCAAAATTATACAGGGTAAATGTTAAAAAAATGTTAATTTTTTTTCAGTATTCAACTATGGTAAATTTTATAATATATTTCATAACTTATTAGAATTCAAGTGAATAGTGAGTGGTGAGTAGTGAGTAGAATATGGCAATGTCACTCACTATTCACTACTCACTCATTAATTATGAATTGTTATGAAACTAACTATAATAGTATTCTATATTATAGATTACAATTTTTTATCATCGGAAGGGGATCCCAGTAATCATCATCTCCACCTGGAACCACATAGTCTTCCTCTATCTTCTGTGCCATCTCATCTATCCTTACAAATTTATATCCCTTTTCTGTCAATCTCTCGATAATATCAGGCAATGCATTGATTGTTTGATCCACTCCGTCATGCATCAGTACAATCCCACCGGGAGTAATTCTATATAAAACTTTATCTGCTATAATTTCTTCTCCCGGTTTTTCATAATCACCGGAATTAGCGGTCCAGAACACTGTAGAAAGCCCTGCCCTGACAGCGGAATCAAGGACTATTCTGTCATAATTTCCTCCGGGAGGACGACAGAAAAATACATCAATATTAAGGATATATTTTATTACATTATTACAGGCCTGCCACTCCAGGACAGCCTCCTCTTCAGATAAGGTAATAAGATTTTTATGATGATACGTATGATTGGCAATTAAATGACCATCATCATATATATGTTTCAGAAGGAACGGGTATTTCTCTGCCATAGAACCTACCACAAAAAATGTGGCTTTTATATTATATTTTCTCAATACATCCAGAAGAAGGAGAGTATATTTCAGATGAGGGCCATCATCAAATGTGAGGGCCACAGTCTTTTCTCCTCTCCTGTCTTCTGTTATATCATAATAAAGCCTGGATTTCTTCAGTGTGCCGTCAGATATTTCTTTCTTTGCCCTGTCAAAAGGTGTTACGATAACACTGTTAACGTTCTTTTTTCTGTTATAATAAAAATTCGTCTGATTTTTACTCTTTACAATATAGGAGACAGGATTACTTTTTACATGATTATTTTTACCGTAAAATAAAAGAAATAATACAAAAATCATTAAAAAAGTAATTACTCGGGTAATATTAAGCATAAAATTTAGTCCTCTATACGTAATCGTGCCCCGTGACTCTTGTCATCACCATTCATTTTTTACTAAATTATATCACATTTACATTCTCTCTTATTTACTATATCAATACAGGATTTCCCTTTGATGTCTAAAAAATTTTCGTCAAACATTACTGACGGAAGTAGAACATGACTGAGATGTTTCTCCTCTTCTGTTGCCACGAGTACATCATCAACAGTAAGAAGTCCCGTACAGGAAATATTACCTCCGAAAAATGCATTTTTCACCGGCAATAACCTCACATCCACACATTCCTTTTTCAGGGCTATATCCAGCATGTTAAAAGCAAGACTGGATGTTACAACAAGAGAAGCGTCTGTCTTCATACATTTTATTTTTTCAATGACAGACCAGTCCAGATCATAAAGGAAGGTAAGTCCAGATTTTTCTCCCTTATTTTTAATAATGGTACAGGAAATTATGTCTTTCTTTCTTCTGATTTTCAAAACAGGATTCTTCAGTTCTTTTAACCTGCAAAAAGCATCTACCCTGCTTCTGGGTTTATACCCACCTATAGATAAAATTTCATCCCCTTTTTTAATAGCTGCCATATCTCCCGGAGAACCCAAAACAGGCCC
>JBEHWP010001132.1:0-1764 GCA_040217665.1 Vulcanimicrobiota bacterium | reverse complement strand
GCGGTAAACTACAATGAGGACAAAACGGCATGGATCGTCTGACTGCTGAATTACATCAAATCTTGCAATTCCCGGTTCATGGACACTGTTTTTTGCATTCTTTACAGAGGCTTCTTTAAAGGCTTCAATGAATTCTTTTTTTACATGGACAAAAACATGAACTATTAACATATTATTACCTCCCGCTCAATATTTTATATAGTAACACGGACATAAGCATTTAATAAACGTTTCTCTCCCGTCATACTTTACCTGCGAAAGTATATATTATTTATGCTCACCCCGGTAATATAAATTATATATTACTCTGTTCATTCTGTAAATATGATAGTGTTTTTTAATGGAAATTGTCAGGTTAATTTATATGAGACAGTTATTTACTGACCTGAGCATAAGCATTTAATAATCGTTTTCCTCCCGTCACGCGTTACGAGAGCATATATGCATTATTTATGCTCACCTCAGTAAGTGTCGTTCCTAACATTATTGACCTGTTGACGTATAAGGCTCAATTCTCTTCATTTCACCTGAAGAAGTCACATTTATTATATGATCAAAATTATCGAAACCACTGAGTGGATCAATATTCGCTACATTTAATCCGGTAAATATGTGTCTATCAAAAAGGACTGAATATACATATTCATTGTCTTTATTACCTGTTTTTTGATTCATCCTCTGTGTATAGGCAGATATTAATATCTTCTTTATGTCAGTGCTTATATTGAATAAATTACCTGCAAAGAAAAAGGCAAGCCCACAGACACATTTCACGTAATCATCATTCAGTTCTTTTTTTGTTTTATCTTTTATTGACATCCTGGCTCCTGAAAGAGCCGATACTTTTTTCCGGGGCATATCTTCTATTTCAGGCAAATCTAAATCTACAAGCAAATAACCTTTATTAATATCATATTCATAATCAATTGAAAATTCCAGAGGTAATGTGATAGATTTCAGCAAACATTCAACAGATTTATTTATATAATCTTCCAGGGAAATTCTTTTCCCCAGAAGGTCTTTCTTCAGTTTTTCCTTTTCTTCTCTTTTCCTCATCTCTTCAGTTCTTCCGGTTTCTTTTTCCCTGGATTCAAAATCATCTTTATCTTTCTGCCATTTTTCCAGTAATTTTCGATATTCCGTTGCCATATGGCTTTCTACATATTCATGCCTCTTTTCATCATTTGTCCAGAACAACAGGCTTGATACTTCTTTTTTTGCCTTTTCTTCAAGTATGGCACGACATTCTTCCATAGTTGGCTCAGGAACAGGGTAAGGTTTTATTTCACATTCGGCTGTCTGAAATGTGTCTGAATTTTCCTCTGTCATTATTTGAGGAGTATATTTAAATATATTTATAAATTTTAAATTTTCTTCTTCTATTTCTTCTTTCTTTTTATTACATAGTTCTTCGGAAAGTTCTTTGAATATATCGGTTTTTTTTATTTTTTTCACAAGACCTTCCTCTGTAATTTCATGTCCTTTTTCATCATAGATAAATAATTTGCCTGTATCATCCATATCCAGAGAAATATTCATGTCTATATCATTACTTTTAATTCTTTTACTCTTCGATTTTTTGCCAGGTACCCCCAGTATCTGCCTCCTGTCAGACAATCCCGTTCCCGGTATACCTGTATTTAAAAACACTCCCTTTGAGCCCACATTAATGGAAGCACCTTTTACACCTGCCGTAAAGCTTAAACCTGACGGAGAAATATTTAAAGACAGACCTCTGGCAATTGTTATCCTTTTTTGAAATCT
>JBEHWP010001131.1:0-1767 GCA_040217665.1 Vulcanimicrobiota bacterium | reverse complement strand
ATTGCCTTTTTCTATATATGCTTTAACCTTTTCTTCTATATTTTCTGGCGTATCTTCCCTTTGATTTCTTGCCCTGTTGATTTTTTCCTTATATCTATCCTTTACTTCAGAGAATATTCTTATATTCTGTTCACTGGATATATTTAATTTTTCTCTGGCAGATTTAATTATTTCTTTTTCTTCTTCTGTCATAAATCCCTTTGAAAGAACGCTTTCCACAAGTTTACTGTATTTATTCTCACAGTCAGTATTTTCTTTATCTTTCATTTCTTTATCAATTTCCCGTAATTCTTTTTCTATGTTTTTTTCTTCAGCAGGCCCCACTTCCTGTGTAGATTTACCACTCCACCTGAGTCCTTCAAAGAAAGCCGACGGCACTTCATCTGTTTCATGATTTTTTTCTGATACGCTCTTTAATTTTTTTAGAATTTCCTGTGCATCACAATAACGTTTCCCCGGAGCTTTTTCCAGACACTTCATAACTATTGCTTCAAGTTGTGACGATATATTGGGAGCAGTTTCTCTTATGGGAGTAACATCTGTATTTATTATGGTATAAGCTATAGAGAAAGGATTGTCATCTTTAAATTCATAGGGAAAATGGCCTGTCAGCATTTCATAAAGCATTATACCAAGTGAATATATGTCTGAATAAAACCCTACTTCTCCGTGGCCTGAAGCCTGTTCCGGAGAGAGATACTGGGCAGTCCCGATTGGTGCTCCTACAGCTGTAACCCTTGGAGAACCTGTAGATTTAGATATACCGAAATCGGCTATTTTTACCTTTCCATTTATGTCTATCATTATATTTTCAGGTTTTATATCTCTATGTATAATTTCATTCTGATGGATCCAGGACAGACCTGAAGCTATGGCTGTTGCCAGATGTATAACTTCTTTCTCTGGAAGGATTTCTCTTTCATTCAGTACATCGCGGAGGGTTCTACCTTCTATATATTCCATCACTATATACCTTTCCAGTCCTGTTTCCCCTACATCTATAACCCTGACTATATTTTCATGCTCAAGCCTGGCAGCAAGTCTGGCCTCCCTCTCAAATCTTTTTATATATTTTAGATTACCGCACAGGTTCTGAGGAAGAATTTTTATGGCTCTGATTGTCCCCAGATTAATTTGAAGTGCTTTATATACATCTCCCATACCGCCCTTTCCTACCAGCTCCAGCAATCTGTATTTTTCAGCCAGATTTTTCTCTCTGTATGCCCGTGACTCAATCCACAGATCTTCATAATAGATCTGTTTTCTCATAGGAATACTTCTTGATACAATATGTTCCAGATCCTTTTTAACCGATGTGCATGGCAATCGGTGATTTTCAACAGGATAGATATAATTTACTTTATCGGAATAGATATAGTCAAAAATAAATATATGGGTTCTCTGACATTCCGTACACAGGGCAGGAAATAAAAATGGATGAAGTTCCAGTAATTCTTTTTTCTGAGGGTTAAGTAACTGAAGTTTCTGGAGGGCAAAAGGAGATTTGCATGTTATTCTGTCATATTTGAATTTTATATCACTTCCCATACATCTAT
This sequence comes from Vulcanimicrobiota bacterium, assembly GCA_040217665.1. Classification (GTDB taxonomy): domain Bacteria; phylum Vulcanimicrobiota; class SpSt-956; order SpSt-956; family JAKJGF01; genus CALARM01. Next base: position 211 of record JBEHWP010001131.1, on the reverse strand, counting down.
AAGCATTGAGAGAAAAATTCTCTCCCTGAGGTGTAACAATAATAGGTTTGATGAGAGGATAGTTCTGAAGGAAAGAAAGTTCTTCCAGCAGTTCTATTACAAGAACTTCCAGCTTTTCGGAATAAAGACCGCTCTGTTTATCTAAAATTTTACCTGATATATTTATGCATTCTTCCAGTTTTTCGAAGTTTTCCGTAAGTTTATCATCACT
>JBEHWP010001130.1:0-1768 GCA_040217665.1 Vulcanimicrobiota bacterium | reverse complement strand
ATCTCTATAAGTCCTACATCTGTTTCCTGCCTGGCTTTAACTCTGTCCAATCCTTTCGCCATACCTATTATGCCTACGGGTGATACATCACCTTCAAGAAGGGCATTTGTTGCCTGAGTTGTGCTATGAGCTATAAAACTCACCATCTGCGGTTCAATACTATAAGTTTCCAGAAGTTTTTTCAGAGATGTTACAATACCTTCTGCAACACCTTTGTCCGAAGTATGGGTTGTAGGAACTTTTATTTTACCGATGAGTTCATAAATTTCATCATCAAGGGCAACTGCATGGGTAAAGGTTCCGCCTACATCTATGCCTATTCGTATTTTTTTCATAAATTTACCTTTATTCGTGACGCGTGACGCGTAACACGTAACGCTAAGTTTTTTCCACGTTCACTCACATATTTTATCAGAAATATTACCAATAAAGCAATAAAAAATTTCCATACAAAAAAAAATCAGGGCAGATATTCATCTGTCCCTGTTCTAAATAAAAGATATTGCGTTATGTGATTACATAATTTATATAGACAAACACTGAATGCTCAGGTGCTTTACCAACCGTCACGCGTCACGCCCTTATTATTCTTCTACAGAGGCATAAGATTTTTTCCTCAAGTTTTTCAATGCATTGTCTCTGTAATAGATTCCATATGTATTGGCTGGCTCTATAGCAAGCAAACTATCATAGCAACGAATTGCATATTCATAGTTACCAAGACAATAAAAAGCATTTCCCCTGTTATACCATGCTTTAGCATAAGAAGGATTAATCTCTAACGCTTTATCATAACATTCAATAGCCCTTTCATAACGTTTCAAAATATATAAAAGATTACCTTTATCGCACCAGACTTTAGCATTATTGTAATCAATAGCCAGAGATTTATCATAACACTTAACAGCATCATTATATTTTCCAAGCCTGATAAAAACTTCTCCCTTTTTATTCAATGCAGTAGTAGATAAAGGGTTAATCTTTAAAAGGTTATCATAAGCAGAAAGAGCTCTCGAATAAACGCCTAAAATCACCAGAACATCACCTTTATTAAGCCATGCATCTTCATATGCCGGATTAAGCTTTATTGCCCTGTTGTAACAGTAAAGAGCCTCACTAAATCTTCCTTCTTTGCACAGGTTTACTCCTATTTTATTCCATTCCCAGTCTGTTTCACCAAATGCAGGTGAAAAATTTATCAGTATAAATAAAACAGTAAAAACCATTACACTTCTCTTTAAAACCATAATTTCCTACCTCCTTATGAAGATTTAAGTTTACCTTAAGACTAAACTTTTATCCCCTGTAAAAGCACACCAAATACCTTCTAAATCATGGAACTGCCACTCCAACGCCATATAATTCATTATCTCATTTACTATAATATTTGTCAAGATAAATCAAAATTATTCCAATAAATATTCATAAATTATCATATTTATTTTAAGTAAATTTTTTCAGTAAAAATTTCCGTCTAATTTAATAAAAACCTTGATTTAGAATAAAAAATTACCTATAATATCAGGTAATGAAGTATTATCCTGTCAATATTGACATTATATAAAGGCAAAAAACAGCAAAAAAGTAATTCTCATAACTGTATTATATGAAAATAAACCTTATAATATAAAACAGATTTATTCAGTCAGATTTTATTTTTTCTGGGAATAGTAATTAATAAACTATTCAAAAAAAATATATACTCAATTTTTTCATATAAATAAAAGAAGTTATAAAAACAGGAGGATTTTAATATTTATCGTGGCAA
>JBEHWP010001129.1:0-1772 GCA_040217665.1 Vulcanimicrobiota bacterium | reverse complement strand
GTCATGTAACTGCGGAAAATACTGGGAAATATGGAATGATGTTTTCATGGAGTATAATAAAACTCCTGAAGGTTTATATATACCGCTTGAGCAGAAAAATGTTGATACAGGCTTCGGACTTGAAAGGAATGCAGCCATACTTCAGGGTAAAGAGAACATCTTTGAAACAGAACTCTTCAAACCAATCATAGACATGGTAAAATCCATATCAAAAGAAGAGAACATATATTCTGAAAGAGTCATAACAGAACATATAAGAGCATCAGTATTCATTCTTTCTGAAGGTATTGCTCCCGGAAACCTTGATCAGAGCTACGTATTAAGGCGTCTTATAAGAAGAATTATCCGTCATGGTATGAAACTCGGTATAAACAGGGCATTTTCTGCAGAGTTAGGTGAGCTGGTTATAGACCTCTATAAAGATGTTTATCCTGAACTTCTCAGGTCAAAAGAACATATAACTTCATGCCTGAAAGAAGAAGAAGAAAAATTCGGCAAAACCCTTGAAAGAGGAGAAAAAGAATTTCTTAAAGTTGTAGACCATGCCAGAGACAATAAAGTTCTTCAGGGTAAAACCGTATTCAGACTCTATGACACTTACGGCTTCCCCCCCGAACTTACAAAGGAACTCTGTGATGAACGGGGATTTACCTGTGACATGGAAGGGTTTCATGAACAGTTTAAAAAGCATCAGGAACTCTCAAGAGCAGGAGCAGATAAAAAATTTTCCGGCGGTCTTGCAGACCATGAAGATATGACAACAAAACTCCATACTGCCACACATCTTATGCATGAAGCTTTAAGAAGGGTTCTCGGCAAACATGTTCAGCAGAAGGGGAGCAACATAACGACAGAAAGGCTCAGATTTGACTTTGCCCATACAGATAAAATGACTCCAGAACAGATAAAAGAAGTAGAAGGTCTTGTTAATGATGCAATAGCAAAAGATTATCCCGTAATATGCCGTGAAATGGCAAAAGAAGAAGCAGACAGAGAAGGAGCCCTTGCATTCTTTGCAGAAAAGTACGGCGAACGGGTAAAAGTTTACTCTATAGGCGATTACAGTAAAGAAGTATGCGGAGGCCCTCATGTAGAAAGAACAGGAATTCTCGGCAGGTTTATCATAAAGAAAGAACAGAGCAGTTCTGCCGGGGTCAGAAGGATTAAGGCTGTGCTGCAATAATCTATACAGGTGACGCGTAACGCGTGACTGGTGGAATATTCCATGATATTATAATGGTAACCATTACGAAAGGAAGAATATAATTATGAAACATATAAAAATTTTGTTTGTCCCGGTTTTATTATTTTATATGTGCATATCTGCTGTTTACGGTGCAGAAATAAAAAGCGAAAATTTTGTCTATAAATCGTCTGACGGAAAATTATCTATCACAATAACCTATCCTCAGATTACAGGCCTTTCTGACAAAAAAGTAGAAAATGATCTGAATAAATATTTAAAAAAAGGATTTCTAACAGGTTATGAGGAGCTGTACGGGAGAAGCGTAAATTTCTGTGATAAAAAGGATCTGGAATTCTGCCATAAGGATCTCATAGAAACATTCGGGAAGGAATTTAAAAACACAATAGAAGTGGAATATACAGTGGGAGTAAATAAAAATGATATTCTCTCCATTGATTACAGCGGCCTTCAGATACTTACTCCTTCCGCCCATCCTTCAAAGCTTCTCAGGACTTTTACAGTTAATCTGAAAGACGGGAAAGTATATAAATTTAAAGATTTATTCAAAGAAAAATCAAATTATATG
>JBEHWP010001128.1:0-1774 GCA_040217665.1 Vulcanimicrobiota bacterium | reverse complement strand
CATCCATAACTTTTCCGTCAGAAGTTTTTATTATATTTGCACCGAGTACCGGTGTATTCAGATTGTCCATCATAGATTTAAGGTCATCCGGTCCCCAGGCAAAATCATGATTTCCCAGAGTTATGGCATCAAATCCGATCTGTTAAAAAGCATCTGTAACAACTTTTCCCTTTGAAATATAGGAAACCATTGTACCTTCCGCTATATCTCCTGCATTCAGAACTATTGTGCCGTCAATGTCTCTTTCTCTTTCCCGATCAATTAATGTCTTCAAACAGGCAATTCCCCCTGTCTTACTATTCCGGGAAATTTCCGGTTCTAAAAAAGGCTCAATTGCGCCGTGAAAATCATTTATATGAAGTATATGAAGTTTTATAAGGGATTTATCAGATTGTATATCGGAAGACGTCTGTCCTGTTGCCACTCCGTAAGATAAGATATATCCGAACATAGACAGAAAAAAAATGACAGAAAAAGACCTTTTGCAAAATTTAAACATTGAATTACCTCCGTAATGAAATTACCTGTAGATGAATTTTATTTTTCTAGTGCACCGTCAATAAAGACTTGATGGGAATTGAAAAATACATTATATTATAGGGTAACAATATATAAAAATAGGAGTAGAAATATGGCAAAGAAAAAATATATAGTTACCCTGACAGAAGACGAACAAAAGATGTTATTAAACATAATATCAACAGGAAGGAGAAAAGCAAAAACAATTACTCACGCTCAAATTTTATTAAGAGCAGATATAAACAACGGAAAACCGAAGTTATCCGACAAAGCCATAGCAGAAATGTTCCATGTAGGAACTGCGACAGTAGAAAGAATACGTAGAAGTTTTGTAGAGGAAGGTCTTGAAATAGCTCTAAATGGACGTCACGGAGAATATGTAAGAATTCCGAAAATAGATGGAGAAAAGGAAGCAAAATTAATAGCTTTAACCTGTTCGGAAGCTCCTGAAGGTTATGAAAGCTGGACATTAAGATTGTTAGCAGATAAACTGGTGGAGTTAGAGATAGTAGATAGTATAAGCCATGAAACAGTTCGTAAGGTATTAAAAAAAATGAACTCAAGCCGTGGAAAAAAAAGATGTGGTGCATTCCACCAAAAGAAGATGCAGAATTTGTCTGCCATATGGAAGACGTCTTAGAAGTTTACAGACGACCATTTAATCCTAAAAATCCTGTAGTATGTATAGATGAAACCAGCAGGCAGTTGATAGGAGAAAAAAGGATGCCCATGCCAGTAGAACCAGGAAAAATTGAAAGATACGATTATGAATATAAACGAAATGGGGTTTGTAATTTGTTTGTAGCCTTTGAACCTCTGATAGGAAAAAGGTATCTTCAGGTTACAGACCAGCGTACCTGTATAGACTGGGCAAATTTTATGAAATATTTAGTAGATGTTCTTTATCCTGATAAAGAGAAAATTACTATAATCATGGATAATCTAAATATTCATAAGCCTTCATCTTTATATAAAGCTTTTAAACCGGAAGAAGCCAGGCGTATATCGGAAAAAATTGAAATTCATCATACTCCAAAACATGGAAGCTGGCTGAATATGGCGGAGATAGAATTCAGTGTTTTAACAAGACATCTTGGGAGACGTATTCCAGAAAAGCAATTATTACAACAGAAGATTGCTCTCTGGCAAGAATTACGTAACAGTAAAACTGTTAAGGCTAAATGGCAGTTTACTACAAATGATGCGAGGATAAAACTTAGAAAACTTTATCCATCAATTAATAATTGACGGTGCA
>JBEHWP010001127.1:0-1776 GCA_040217665.1 Vulcanimicrobiota bacterium | reverse complement strand
ATTCTCATGTGATGCACAGCGTGTGGAAGCTCCGGAAGATTCCAGATTTTTAGTATTCAGGGTTATAAACTTTAAAGTGATACAACAGGAGTAAAAATGATGTCAGACTTAGATAATAAAAATTCCGAAATAAATGTTGATATGATAATGGAAAAAATCAAAGAAGAAGTAGCGAGAAAAAAAAGACAGTATCCAGAAATAAAACAACCGGAAGAAATAAATACTTCCGATTTTATTTACTGTTTATCTGACTTTATGGAATTTGAAGACAGAGATTTTATTATAAATGCGTACAGAAAAATTCTCAAGAGAGAACCGGATAGTGAAAGTTTTAAAAGCTACCTGTCAGATCTTCAGAGAGGAGCTCTGGGGAAAAAAGACATACTTGAAGAAATATTATATTCTGAAGAAGGAATAAAAAATCACATAAAAATAATACCTTCTCTGCAGGATGAAATATCTTTACTTACTCTGGATAACATATCACTGACAAAATTTCAGAGACATACTGAATTCCATTATAAAAAGGAATATATCATTTCAGATTTTCTTCAGTACAATTATGAAGATTTTATTATATACTCCTTTAATGCCATACTGAAAAGAGAAGCTTCCCGGGAGGAAAAAGAAACTTATTTACCCCTCCTTCAGAAAGGCCATATGACAAAACAGCAGTTACTTGAACAGCTGAGGTATTCTCCTGAAGGAATAGAAAAAAATGTTATAGTACTGGGACTCAGAAAAAGATATTTACTCAATAAATTATTCAAAATCCCTGTGGCAGGGAGAATCCTGGAGATTTTATCCATTATTCCGAGACTGCCCAGAATTGTGAAATACATTCAGGGTATTGATGATACGAATATTCAGAGATGTACGGAAATTATTGATAAAATAAATACTTTATCTGCTAATAGTGAAAGAGAAATAAATCAGAAACTGACATATCTAATCAGAGACGAAAACAGTAATATTCAGACCTTATGCAACAGGCTTGATAAAAGCATAATCCCTCAGATAAAAGACGTATTAAATAACGGAGCATCTCTAAATGAAGTAGAAGAATTACTGGAATTTAAAACGGAACAGTTAGAATCTTTAATTGATCTCAAAGCGGGCAAACCAGAACATAATCCCTATGACATATGGATTATAAAAAACGAGCCAAGAAAAAAAGCACTGGAGAAACAGAAAGATACATGTCTTCCCTGGTCTCCCCTGATAACCGTTATTGCCGTTATAAATAAAAAAGAATATCTTACGTCTATGATAGAATCAGTCATATCACAGACCTATTCCAGGTGGGAACTTATTCTTATTCATGATGAAAAGGATTATAGAGACGAAAGAATAAAAAAAGCCCGTACCATTAAAGAAGCATTTTCGCTCTATAAAGGTTCTTTTATTACTTTCATTAACAATTCAGACAGAATGTCACCTTTCGCCCTTTTTGAGATTGTACAGCTCATAAATAAATATCCGAAAGCAGATTTCATATACTCTGACGAAGATTCTATTTCAGAAGACGGTAAAAGACATTCACCTCACTTTAAACCTGACTGGAGTCCTGACACTCTGAGAAGTTTTAACTATATAAATCATGTTTTCCTGAAAAAGAACCTTATCGACACTATCGGGACTGATTACATTACAGAGTATGATTACATCCTGAGAGCATCTGAAAAAGCAAAAAATATAGTCCATATAACATCTGTAATCTACCATGGCCGAATAAAAAACATAAATAAAGAACATGACATAAAAGCATTAAAAGAC
>JBEHWP010001126.1:0-1779 GCA_040217665.1 Vulcanimicrobiota bacterium | reverse complement strand
ATTTGCCTTTAGTAAGTATGCCTGAAGAAAATATTTCTTTAAATTTTAGTTCCATATCTTCATAATCAGGAAGTAATGGTTTAACGAACGGTAATGGAGGTGAAAAGGTGGGAGTACCTCCTAAAATTGCAGGTCTATTCATAAAATACATCTCCTTTTTAAATCAGTTATAACTGGTGTTTCGTGAAGGGTAACGCTTAACCCGTGACGGGTAGTTTAGTGATGTGTAATGCATGTTTTTACCGGTACAGGGCGAACACGGTAGCCCCTACGTTTCACCGTTCACTTTTCACTTTTCTACTCTTTCTAAAATACTCTATAGTATTCCTGAGTCCTTCTTCTATGTCTACGACAGGTTCCCATCCCAGTAATTCTCTGGCCCTTGAAATATCAGGACGTCTGACCTTCGGATCATCCTGAGGCAGTTCTTTAAAGATTATCTTCCTGTTACTGTCCATTAATTTCAAAATCAAACGGGCAAAATCAAGGACAGTTCTTTCTTCAGGATTACCGATATTGACAGGATTGACTTCATCTGAAAGAAGTAACATGTATATTCCTTCAATCAGATCAGTAACATAACAGAAACTCCTTGTCTGTAATCCATCACCAAAAACTGTCACATCTTCTCCGTCAAGAATCTGATTTATAAATGTGGGAACAACTCTGCCGTCTGAAGCTCTCATCCTGGGGCCATAGGTATTAAATATACGAACTATTCTGGTATTCACTCCATGATAACGGTTATAAGCCATAGTCATTGCCTCTGCAAATCTTTTTGCTTCATCATAAACACCTCTCGGACCTACAGGATTAACATTTCCCCAGTAAGTTTCCTGTTGAGGATTAACAAGAGGATCGCCGTATATTTCAGATGTAGAAGCAAGAAGAAAAGTAGCACCTTTCTCTTTTGCAAGACCCAGAGCCTTATGAGTTCCCAGAGAGCCGACTTTCAGAGTCTGTATTGGAAAGGTAAGATAATCTATTGGACTTGCAGGTGATGCAAAATGAAGTATATAATCTATCTTACCGTCTACATGGATAAAATTTGTAACATCATGTTTTATAAATTTAAATCTGTCCTTCCCGAACAGATGAGAAATATTATCCAGACTGCCTGTAATAAGGTTATCCATACATATAACATCATAACCTCTCGTAAGAAACAGGTCACATAAGCTGGATCCAAGAAAACCTGCTCCTCCTGTAATAAGAACTCGTTTATTCATAATAATATCCTTTCTGTAATGGCGGTTTTCAAAATACCACTACAATTAAAATCCTTTATTTCCGTCTTTTCCGTAAATATCTTTCGGAAAAAAAACAACGGAAAAGGTTCTGAAAAATATCTTCACATCGAGCCATAATGAATAATTATCTATATACTCTATATCTTTTTCTATCCTCTCAGGCCATGAGAGAGCATTTCTTCCGCTGACCTGTGCAAGACCTGTAATGCCCGGCTTTACTTCAAGCCTTCTCCTCTGTCTTTCCGTATATTTTTCTACCTGGGAACGAACGGTAGGTCTGGGGCCGATAAAACTCATTTCACCTTTTAATATATTTATAAATTGAGGAAATTCATCCAGACTTGTCAATCGCAGCATATTTCCTACATGTGTTATCCTGGGGTCGTTTTTTTAAATTTACAGGCCTTTTACATTATTTTCGGCACCATATATAAAAATTATTAATTTATAAAAAAAAAAATAATTGCCAATTTTACCCAAAATCAAATGATTAAAAAACAACCGTCCCCAGCTTTCCAGATTTATCAGT